>NZ_JBFRCL010000040.1:0-81899 GCF_040965695.1 Paraburkholderia sp. BR10937 | reverse complement strand
TCGGTGCGGCCCGCGCGGCGCGCGATGTCCACGGCGAGCACGTCGAGACTCGGCGAGTTGCGCGTCTTGCTGCCGTCTGCGGCCTCGAACTGCGCGAACGCCGCGCGCGAGTTCGCGAGCGACGCCGCGGCGTCGTCGTAGCGCTCCAGCAGCATCTGCGCGTAGGCAATGCCATACCAGTTCGCGGCGACGTTGAGCGCCGTGCGGTCCTCGAGCTCCGAGCGCAAGCGCGAGACCTCGTCGATGTACTCGTTGCGCGTGCGGTCCTGAAGCACACGCACGCGTGCGCGCACGAAACCGTACTCGGGCGCCTGGCGCGGCTGACGGTAAGCGGCGCGGCGCGCGCGGTCCTGCATGTCGGCGATGCGCTCGCCGGTGAGCGGGTGCGTGCGCGCGTAGGCCGGCACGCCCGTGTCTTCCATCGAATCGCGCTCGAGCCGCTCGAAAAACGCCACCATGCCCCACGGGTCGTAGCCCGCGCCCGTGAGGAGCTGGAAGCCCACGCGATCGGCCTCGTGCTCCGCTGCGCGCGAGAAACGCAACTGGCTGTCCACGGCATACGCCTGGCTGCCAAGCGCAATCCCGGCGCCGAGATCGCCGCTATGCGCGAGCACGCCCGCGAGAATGCCGAACAGCACGCCCGCCAGCGCGGCCAGACCCGTGCGCTCGCTCTGCGAAAGCATGCGTGCGATGTGCCGCTGCAAGACGTGGCCCATTTCGTGACCGAGTACGGAGGCGAGCTCGGACTCCGTTTGCGTGACGACGATGAGCCCCGAATTCACGCCGATGAAGCCGCCCGGCAGCGAGAACGCGTTGATCTGGCCGTCGCGGATCGCGAACAGCTCGAAGTCGGGCCGATAGCCGCCGATGAACTGCGCACTCGCGGCCGCCGCGAGGCGCGCGGCGACTGAATTGAGGTAGTCGCGCACGAGCCAGTCGCCGATATAGTCGGGGTCGCGGCGAATCTCGCGCATCACGCGCTCGCCGATACGGCGCTCGGCCTGCGGCGTGAGCGCACCGCCCGAGCCGTCGCCGAGGTCGGGCAGTTGCGGCACCCAGGCGGGGGCGCGCACGCTGGTATTGCCGCTCGACGACGAGGAAGCTGCGCCTGCCTGGCCCTGCTGGGCTGAAAAGCGGCTCTGCGCACCGCCGTAAGTGCCGAACACGCCCTGCGCGATCGAGGCGGGGACGACGGGGTCCGCCGCGTCGTCGAACGAGCCGCTGACGAGTGCGGGCGCCGCATTGGCCGCATTCGGTGCGGGGCCGGAGGGGGCCGGGGCGGGCTGCGTGGCCGACGGCGGGGCCGCGCCGAGCTTGAGCACGGCGGCATTCGACGCCTGCGCGTTCGCTTGCGGCGAAACCGCGAGCGACGCGCACAACCATGCAGCAAGCAGCCGTTTCAGACGCATTGATGACAGGATCGGGGAACGCGGAGCACTGGCGCGGCGGCGCGCCCGGTGCGGACCGCCAATCGATCGATTGTAGCCCGCCTTACAACTCTTGCGGCAAGGCAAGACGCGTAGAAAGCGCGGCGTGCCGCGCTGTTAAGATAGGTACCCCTCGAGGAAGAACCCACCATGCCTGAACTCACGCATTTCGACGCCGCCGGCGACGCCCATATGGTCGATGTCGGCGGCAAGGCAGAGACGAAGCGCATTGCGCTCGCGAGCGGCACGATCCGCATGTTGCCGGCAACCTTCGCGCTGATCCGCGACGGCCACGCGAAAAAGGGCGATGTGATCGGCGTTGCGCGCATCGCCGCGATCCAGGGGGCGAAGCGCACTTCGGATCTGATTCCGCTGTGCCACCCGCTCGCGATCACGCGCGTGAAAGTGGACTTCGCGCTCGACGAAGCGCTGCCCGGGGTTCACTGCACGGCGCAGGTGGAAACGCTCGGCCGCACGGGCGTGGAGATGGAAGCGCTGACCGCCGTGCAGGTCGGACTGCTGACCGTCTACGACATGTGCAAGGCCGTGGACCGCGGCATGACGATCACCGATGTGCGCGTGCTGGAAAAGCACGGCGGGAAGTCGGGGGATTGGGTCGCGGAGCGCTGAGGCCATGACGCTCGACGAACTGCTCGCGCAGGTTCTGGCCTTCCGCGACGAGCGCGACTGGAAGCAGTTTCACACGTTGCGCAACCTGATCGTCTCCACCAGCATCGAGGCAGGCGAGCTGCTGGAAACGGTCCAGTGGAAGACCGACGCGCAGATCGACGCACAGCTCGCCGACCCCGCGCAACTCACGCATCTCAAGCATGAATGCGCGGATGTGTTCATCTACCTCTTGCTGGTCGCGCATACCGCGGGGATCGATCTGGTCGATGCGGCAGCGGAGAAGCTCAAGTTGAACGCGCAGCGCTACCCCGTGGAGAAGGCGAAAGGCAGCGCCGCGAAATACTCCGAGCTTTGATGCTCAATCGTCCGAATCGTCCTCGTCGTCCTGTTCGACCGACTTCGCCGGCATCCCGTATTTCTTGACGAGTTGCGCCTTGAAGTCGGCGAGCGTGGGCTGCTCATCGAGCAGGCCGTAGAGCGAAGCGAGTTGCGTCTGCCAGTCGTGCAGCTCCGTGGCGAAAATGCGCAGGCGCTCCACCGTATCGAATGCGCCCGCCATATCGCCGTCCAGCGCCTGCAAGACCGCGTAGCGGCGCAGCACCGTCTCGCCGGGCAGCAGCGCGATGGCGCGCTGATGCGCGTAAAGCTTGCTCGGCAGGCTCGCGGTGTTCAGCGGCAACAGCGTGGCCATGCCGTAGTCGCCCCACGCGCCGAAGAGGCGCGAAGGATCGTCGCCGTAGTCGCGCGCCGGGTGCTGTCCGTAATACAGCACCTCGGCGCGGTTGTAGTCGCGCAGCACCGGGTACAGTGCCGCGACGCCGCCGAACACGACCACCGCGTACACGCCGAGCGAGACGCGCGACGGCACGACTCGCAGCGGCTTCGTCTCCAGCAGACCGAACACGAACATCGCCGGCAGCAGGAAGAACATGTACTGCTGCGGATATTCGACGAGCGCATGCATGACGAGCACGCCGATCAGCATGAAGCCGAACACGCGCTCGGCGGTGTGCGGCGCGCGCAGCCCGCGCACGAACCACGCGACGAGACCGATCACGACGATGGCAAGACCGACGAGACCGGTCTTCGCGAGCAGGTCGAGGAAGATGTCGTGCGCGTTGTTGGCGATCTCGACGCCGCCAAGCGAGCGTGCCAGCTCGAACTGGTGCACCGGAAAATCGCCCCAGCCGACGCCCAGCACCGGATGCGACTTGAACATCGTCCAGCCGTAGCGCCACAGTGCGAGGCGCGGCGCGATCTGGCTGGCGTCCTTCATGCGCTCGGCAGCCGACTGCGCAAGGTCCAGGCCGTAGTGGACGTTGGCCCAGCGCACGAACGCATTCATGCCGAAGAAAATCAGCACGAGCACGACCGGGATGACCCAGGCGCGCACGCCGCCGGCCTTGCGGCCCGAGCCCGCCGCCGATCCGAGGCCTTGCGCACCCGCACCACGCCCCTCGTCGGCTTCGCTGCGGCAGCCCGCGAGCGCGATCCACAGACCCGCGACGAAAATCACGCCCATCTGCAGCCACGGCCCGCGCGACACGGTGAGCGCGAGACCGCCCGAATAGATCGCGGTCAACACGCCCCAGAGCAGGATGTTCAGACGCCGCGTGAGCTCGAGGTACATCGCACCCGCCATCGCGAAGGCGATATAGGTGGCCAGGTGATTGGCCTGCGCCATGTTGCCGAACGGCCGGCGCTCGACGGTAATGTTGTACGCCACCACGAGCGGCGTGACCTTCGTCTCCAGGTGAAAGAGCTGAATCACCTGGGTGAACACGGCGAAGAGGCCGCCGAACTGCAGCGCGAACGCCCCCCACACGAGTGCGGACTGCATGAGGCGCGCGCGCGTGATGGTGTAGCCGGCGTGCGTCGCGAGGAACGCGGCGAGCAGATAACCGGCGCCGAGCCAGTTCATCGAAGGCTCGGCGAGCGGCAGCGCGAAGGTCTGCACGATCAGCAGCAGGCCAAAGAAAAACGGCACGAGCGCGACCGTGGGCGAGGCGAAGCCCTCGCCTGTGCGCGCCGGACGAACGAGCAGCAACGTGGCGGCGCCCATCAGCACATAAAGTGTCAGTGCAACGAATTCCGCGTAGAAAGTCGGAATCGGATAGGTGTGGTTGACGACCGCATAGGGCAGCGTCAACGCGAGGGCCAGCAAGACGAACGTAAGGTAACGCGCAAAATTGGAAGGCATGGTTGGGCGGGGGCGTTCAGCAACGGGGCACTATACAAAACTTTTCCCCCGCTGTGCGGTTGCGGCCGGTTGGCTCGCATCGGCATGCGCTGCGCGAACGCGCTCGAAGGCGCTCACCGTTGCCCCCGCACCTGTGCGCAAACCTTATGCGCGGCACTCCGGCGGCGCGAGATTGCCCGCCAGCGTGGCGGCGTCCGCCGGCGACGGGCCCGTGCCGGGCGCGCCCAGCGACGAAGCCGTCTTGCCCGCAGCGAAGCACTCCCACGTGAGCGTGCCGCCCTGCACGCCGCCCTGCGCGAGCGCGACACGCGCGGTGGGTTGATCGGCGTTGTCGGGCACCGAGGGCACGAGCACGATGGTGTTGCTGCCCTCCGGCGCCACGCGCGAGGTGAAAGCAACCGTGATCTGGCCGGTCGTATTGTCGATATGCAGCGACTGCACGTTGCGCGTGGCGGGCGGCACCGTGTAGCCCGCGCCGAAGGCGTTGCCGCTCGCGGCGTTCTCCGCCACGGCAAGGCGTGCGGAAGACGCGAGCGAAAGGCCCTCGCCCACGCGGCTGCGGGCGAGGTAATCCTGGTACGCGGGAATGGCGTAGGCGGCGATCACACCGACGATCGCGAGCACGATCATCAGTTCGATCAGCGTGAAGCCGCGCGCGGTCCAGCGCGCGGCAACGCCGGCGAGGCGCGACAGTCTGGCTGCAAAACACGCGCAGCCGTTGCGCGGCGGCGGGCTCATGGGAAGGGCGGATACGGTCATCGTCAGGGCTCCTGAAACAAGAAACGCCTGCTCACAGCCGTGAACAGGCGTCTTGATCGTATCGGCGGCCCGCTTTGCGCAGCAGTCGGCCAGATGGCCCAGGCGCTATGGCACAGCCCTGCGCGCTCAGTGCGACTGCGGCCCCTGCGCCTGGCTGCGCCGCGCGTTGCGGCGCCTGAGCCACGACCCGAGCGCGACGACGAACACGGCCCCCGCCGCGCTCATGCCGTATTCGGCCGCGGGCGTGTCGAGCAGCGGCCAGCGGTCGCCGGCGGGGTCGTTGATGATGAGCCCGCCGGCGATCCAGCCGAGCAGCGCCGCGCCGAGCGTCACGATCACCGGGTAGCGGTCGAGCAGCTTGAGCACGAGCTGGCTGCCCCACACGATGAGCGGAATGCTCACCATCAGCCCGAAGATCACGAGCGCGATGCGATGGCGCGGATCGGCCGCTTCGGCAGCGCCCGCAATCGCGACCACGTTGTCGAGGCTCATCACGGCGTCGGCGACGATGATCGTCTTGATTGCGCCCATCAGCTTCTCGGCAGGCTTAACGTTGGCGTGCTCGAGTTGACCGGGCGCGAGCAGCCGAACGCCGATCCACAGCAACAGCAGGCCGCCGGCGAACTTGAGGAATGGCACGTTGAGCAGCACCACGGCGAACGCGATCAGCACCACGCGCAGCGCGATCGCGCCGGCAGTGCCCCACAGGATGCCGCGCATGCGCTGCTGCGCGGGCAGATCGCGGCAGGCGAGCGCGATCACCACGGCGTTGTCGCCGCCGAGCAGGATGTCGATGACGATGATCTGGATGACAGCGCCCCAATGGAGCGTCGCGAAAAACTCGAGCATGGAGACGAAGACTCAGCCGTGACTCAGGATGGGCGGCTCAAGCGGCGAGCCAAATAAAAAAGCGAGGAGGCCATGACTGGCTCCCTCGCTTTTGTTCGGAAACCTCGTGAAAGGATTCCGCAAGCATATCAAAAAACGCCGGCCGCCCGCGCATACATGATGCACGAGTAGCGGCGCATTTCGAATTTACAGCATCGCCTTCAGCAGACGACCCATTTCCGACGGGTTGCGCGTCACCTTGATGCCGCACGCGTCCATGATTTCCAGCTTCGCGTCGGCCGTATCCGCACCGCCCGAGATCAGCGCGCCGGCGTGGCCCATGCGCTTGCCCGGAGGCGCCGTGACGCCCGCGATGAAGCCAACCACCGGCTTCTTCATGTTGTCCTTGATCCACTCGGCGGCGTTCGCTTCGTCCGGACCACCGATTTCGCCGATCATGATCACGGCGTCCGTATCCGGATCGTCGTTGAACATCTTCATGACGTCGATGTGCTTCAGACCGTTGATCGGGTCGCCGCCGATACCGACTGCCGACGACTGGCCGAGGCCGATCGCGGTCAGCTGGGCAACCGCTTCATACGTCAGCGTGCCCGAACGCGACACGACGCCGATGCGGCCCTTGCGGTGGATGTGACCCGGCATGATGCCGATCTTCAGCTCGTCCGGCGTGATCGTGCCGGGGCAGTTCGGGCCGAGGAGCAGCGTCTTGCGGCCTTCGCGGCGCATACGGTCCTTGACTTCGATCATGTCGCGGACGGGAATGCCTTCCGTGATACAGATCGCGAGATCGAGGTCGGCCTCGACGGCTTCCCAGATCGCGGCGGCAGCGCCTGCCGGCGGCACGTAGATGACCGAAACGGTCGCGCCGGTGGCGTCCTTCGCTTCACGCACGTTCGCGTAGATAGGAATGCCTTCGAAATCTTCGCCGGCCTTCTTCGGGTTCACGCCAGCAACGAACGCTTCGCGGCCGTTTGCGTACTCACGGCACGCGCGGGTATGGAACTGACCGGTCTTGCCGGTGATGCCCTGCGTGATGACCTTGGTGTCTTTGTTGATCAGAATCGACATGTATTGACCTCTTTTCGTTTGGCGTCGCGCGTCGCGTCATCCGCGCCTTGCGTTGCGGATTTCGCGCCGGCACGCCGCCATTCGTGTCCGGTGAAAATTACTTGCCTTCGGCAGCCGCGACGACCTTCTGCGCGGCTTCTTCCATGCTGTCTGCCGAGATGATCGGCAGGCCCGATTCGGCCAGCATCTTCTTGCCGAGGTCCTCGTTGGTGCCCTTCATGCGCACGACGAGCGGCACGTTCAGGTTCACGGCCTTCGAACCAGCGATCACGCCTTCTGCGATCACGTCGCAGCGCATGATGCCGCCGAAGATGTTCACGAGGATCGCCTTCAGGCCCGGGTTCTTGAGCATGAGCTTGAACGCTTCGGTGACCTTCTCGGTCGTGGCGCCACCGCCCACGTCGAGGAAGTTGGCCGGCTCGCCGCCGAACAGCTTGATGGTGTCCATCGTCGCCATGGCGAGGCCTGCGCCGTTCACCAGACAGCCGATGTTGCCGTCGAGCGAGATGTACGCGAGGTCGAACTTCGAGGCTTCGATTTCAGCCGGATCTTCTTCGTCCAGGTCGCGGTAAGCGACGATTTCCGGATGACGGGCCAGCGCGTTGGAGTCGAAGTTGAACTTCGCGTCGAGCGCGATGACCTTGCCGTCGCCGGAGACGTTCAGCGGGTTGATTTCAGCCAGCGACGCGTCGGTTTCCCAGAATGCCTTGTACAGGCCTTGCAGGATCGCGCGGGCTTGCGGAATCGAAGCAGCCGGCACGCCGATCTTCGCGGCGAGGTCGTCGGCCTGCGCGTCGAGCAGACCCGTCGACGGCTCGACGATGACCTTGTGGATCAGTTCCGGGTGCTTTTCGGCGACTTCTTCGATGTCCATGCCGCCTTCGCTCGAACCCATCAGAACGATCTTCTGCGACACGCGATCAACGACGAGGCTGACATACAGTTCTTGCTTGATGTCGGCGCCTTCTTCGATCAGCAGACGGTTGACCTTCTGGCCTTCCGGACCGGTCTGGTGCGTGACGAGTTGCATGCCGAGGATCTGGTTCGCGTATTCGCGAACTTGCTCGATTGTCTTGGCAACCTTCACGCCACCGCCCTTGCCGCGGCCGCCAGCGTGGATCTGCGCCTTGACGACCCAAACCGGACCGCCCAGCTCTTGAGCGGCCTTGACCGCGTCATCCACCGAAAACACCGGGATGCCGCGCGGGACCGCGACTCCGAATTTCCGCAGGATTTCCTTACCCTGGTACTCGTGAATCTTCATGCGTGATTCCTTCAGTCTGAGAGTTGGAGTGAACTTCGATTCCGCTGTTGTTATTCATGCGAGACGGCGTCGGCCCTGCCCTCTTGGCCCGGGCTCCGGCTGTCGCGCACGCTGGGGGTTTCCGCGCCGCGTGCGATTGAACGCGGCACATGGCCATACCAGCGCGGATAAAACTGCTTCACCGCCTCCCCGTCGAACCGCAGCGCGTGGCAGCGGCCAAGCTGGAAGGGCGGCTTTTCACCGGTGGCCTCACTGCCTCCGGCGGTCTTGCCGAGTTCCGGTCCGGGCGCTTCACCCGGCGAGCCATTCGATGTGTCCCACACTGCCCCGACGAACGCCTGGATCGCAGCGGTCGGCAAAACGCCCAACATTTCTGTGAGGTGTGTGCAGCCGACCGTGCCGGCGAGGAGCCGGCCCGCTTCACGGCGGAAATTGTCGAGGAGATTGAGCCCGATAAGGGCCCGATAGGCGGGATTAGCGTTCTGGCACTGACCGTCGTAAGGCACCCAGTCGGACGACGCTTCGGCGTCGACGACGTTGAGCTTGCGATCGATCGTAATGCGCAGCCAGAGTTCATGGATCGGCAGACCATTGGGCCGGACACCGGCGGCGAGCGGCACGTCGCGTGGCTTGTGGTCAGTCAGGCACGCGTCGATGTCCCACAGGCCGTCTTCACGCTCATAGGCAACCGCCCGGATGGCGCGCTGATGGCGCAACTGGCGGGGCACGGGCGGAGAAAGCGGCATGCTAGAGGTAAGACCGGATTGGAAAACCTCGTGATTTTAACATACCGGGTATTTGAGACAGCCGCGAACACACAGGCCGGGCGGGGACTTGCCTGAGCGGATTTTTGAGACGGCCGACTCAGTTATCGGACCAGTCTTCGTCGATTCCCTTGAGGATCTTGCCGATGATCGACATCGAGAAGCCGCGCGCCGCGAGAAAGCGCGCCTGACGCGCGCGTGCGGCAGGCGTCTCGGGCAACTGGCCGTACTTCTTCTGCCAGACCGTGCGGGCGCGCGCGAGCTCGGTCTCGCGCAGTTGCGAGCTCACCTCTTCGATCAGCGCTTCGCCCACCGCATGGCGCTTGAGTTCGCTGACGATCCGCCCTGCCCCCACGCGCGACGCGCGCCGGTGCACGACGCTTTCGGCGAAGCGCGCGTCGGAGAGCCAGCCCTCGCGTTCGAGCGAATCGAGCAGCACTTCGAGTGCGTCGGCGTCCTCGGTGTACGGCATGAGCTTGCGCGAGAGTTCGGCGCGGCTGTATTCGCGGCGCGAAAGATAGCCGAGCGCTCGGCCCTTGAGGGAGCGCTCAGGGCGCTGCTTCGCCGTGGACGACTTTTCGCGCTCGCTGGCGCGTGCGGCGCGGCTGGCCGAGCTGCGCTCGTATTGGTCGCCTTGCGGTGCGCTGGATTCGCGCGCCGTTTCGAGAGGCGCGCGACGCGATCGCTTGAATGAGGGTTCGGACGGCGGCTCTGGCGGCACGTTTGCCGCCGCCTCGGCGGCCTCACCGAAGAACGCCTCGAATGGGACTTCGAAGACCGCGCCGCCATCGTCGCCGAGATCGGTGGGCGACGAAAACGCGGCGCCAGAATGCGCAAAGCCGCGATCGCCCGGCTGGGCGTCGCGACTCAAATGGCTTGAGCGGCTCGTGCGCGAGTCGGCAGGCTTGACGGCGGAGCGCCGCTCGGCGCCCCTGTCCGCAGGCGAACCCGCATGCGGGTTAGCCTGCTCGCCGGAAGGCGAGGACGTGGGTGACCCGCCCTTGCGCATCAGCTTGCCTTATCTACGAGAGCCTGGTGGACTTACTCTTCGTCAGCGACTTCGACTTCGCCGGAATCGTTGACGCCGTCCGGCATCGTGCTCACGCCAAGCGATTCGCGGATGCGGTTTTCGATCTCGCGAGCAATGTCCGCGTTCTCGCGCAGGAATTCGCGTGCGTTGTCCTTGCCCTGGCCAATGCGCTCGCCGTTATAGCTGTACCACGCACCTGCCTTGTCGACGATCTTGGCCTGCACGCCGAGGTCGACGATTTCGCCCTGACGCGAGATGCCCTCGCCGTAGAGAATGTCGAACACGGCTTCGCGGAACGGCGGCGAGACCTTGTTCTTCACGACCTTCACACGCGTTTCGCTGCCGATCACTTCGTCGTTCTTCTTGATCGAACCGATGCGGCGAATATCCAGACGCACCGACGAATAGAACTTGAGCGCGTTGCCGCCCGTGGTGGTTTCCGGGTTGCCGAACATCACACCGATCTTCATGCGGATCTGGTTGATGAAGATCACCATGCAGTTCGTCTTCTTGATCGTGCCGGTGAGCTTGCGCAGCGCCTGCGACATCAGACGCGCCTGCAGACCCGGCAGCGAGTCGCCCATTTCGCCTTCGATTTCGGCCTTCGGCACGAGCGCCGCGACCGAGTCGATCACGATCATGTCGATCGAGCCCGAGCGCACCAGCGCGTCGGTGATTTCGAGCGCCTGCTCACCCGTGTCCGGCTGCGAGATGAGCAGTTCGGGCACGTTCACGCCGAGCTTGGCGGCGTATTGCACGTCGAGCGCATGTTCCGCGTCGATGAACGCCGCCGTGCCGCCGAGCTTTTGCATTTCGGCGATCACCTGCAGCGTGAGCGTGGTCTTGCCCGACGATTCCGGACCGTAGATCTCGACCACCCGGCCGCGCGGCAGACCGCCCACGCCGAGTGCGATGTCGAGACCGAGCGAACCGGTGGAGACTACCTGGATGTCCTCGACCGCTTCGCCGTCGCCGAGTCGCATGATCGACCCTTTGCCGAACTGCTTTTCGATCTGCGCGAGCGCGGCGGCCAGCGCCTTGCTCTTTTCAGCAGTCAGCCCAGCCGAGCCTTTCTTGCTATCTTCCATGAATCGTCCTTTGCTATGATGAACGGCATCTCGTGACCATGCGCACGCCTCATTCGGGCTAATGCACACGAACGCAGACACTGTATAAAAAAACAGTGGTTTTGGCAAGCCTTTCTGGCGATCCAGAACCGCGAATTTCGGGAGACCGCCGCGCGTCGCCTGGCCGCGCCTTCAAGGACGCGGCGCGGCGCGGGTGTTACGAGCCTGACTACGAGGTCAAAACGCCTCGAAGGCGACGCTGGCGCAACATGCGAATCCTCATTGCCGAAGACGACAGCATACTCGCGGACGGGCTCGTGAGATCACTCCGCCAATCGGGCTATGCCGTTGATCACGTGCGTAGCGGAGTGGATGCCGATACCGCCTTGTCGATGCAGTCGTTCGACCTCCTGATCCTCGATCTGGGCCTGCCGAAAATGCCGGGCCTCGAAGTGCTGCGCCGTTTGCGCGCGCGCAATTCCAACCTGCCCGTGCTGATCCTCACCGCCGCCGACAGCGTGGACGAGCGCGTCAAAGGCCTCGACCTCGGCGCCGACGACTACATGGCCAAGCCCTTCGCGCTCAACGAACTCGAAGCGCGCGTGCGTGCGCTCACGCGGCGCGGCGCGGGCGGCGGCCCGACCGTCGTGCGGCATGGCGCGCTGGCGTTCGACCAGGTGGGGCGCATTGCGCGCATCAACGACCAGGTGCTCGACCTTTCCGCGCGCGAACTGGGCGTGCTCGAAGTGCTGCTGCAGCGGCTCGGGCGGCTCGTCTCGAAGGAGCAGCTCGTCGACCACCTGTGCGAATGGGGCGAGGAAGTGAGCAACAACGCCATCGAAGTCTACGTGCACCGGCTGCGCAAGAAAATCGAAGCGGGCGGCGTGCGCATCGTGACCGTGCGCGGGCTCGGCTACTGCCTCGAAAAGGAGGCGAAGGACACGCAGGCCGGCGCAAGCCAGACACCCGCCGGCACGCCCGACGCCGCGCCGGCGATGCCCGCCAGCCACTACTTCAAGTAGGCGGGATCGACGATGGCCGGGCGTCCTCCCATCGCGCGCGCCGTGCCGCCCAAGGGCGCCGCAGGCGTGGCCGGTTCGGCCGGCGACGGCGCCCCGGGCGCGACCGCATTCGCGACCGACGCCCTCGACGACGACGCGCGCGACGCCCGCTACGCCAATCCGTTCGCCCCGCCCGACGAAGCCGAAGCCGCCGCCGGGGCGCGCCCGCGCTCGCTCTTCGGCGAGATTCTCGACTGGATGCTCGCGCCGTTGCTGCTGCTCTGGCCGATGAGCATCGCGGTCACGTATCTCGTGGCGAAGTCGATCGCCAATGGCCCCTTCGACCGCGCGCTCGAAACCGACGCCTATGTGCTCGCGCGCCAGATCCAGCCGGTGAACGGCGTGGCCGAGCTGACGCTGCCCGCCTCCACGCGCGACTTCCTGCGCGCCGATAACGTCGACAGCGTGTTCTATCAGGTGCTCGGCAGCCGCGGCGAGCTGATCGGCGGCGATCGCGACATGCCGCTGCCGCACGACGACGACCGCCCGCCGCCGGGCCTCGTCGAGTTCCGCGACGACACGCTGCATGGCATCGACATCCGCGTCGCCTACACGACGGTGGAGCCGAAGCATCCCGGCGCCGACGACCGGCAAGGTCAACCCGTCCTCGTGCAGGTCGCGGAAACGCTCGACAAGCGCCGCCAGCTCGCCAACGACATCATCAAGGGCGTGATCCTGCCGCAGTTCGTGATCTTGCCGCTCGCGATCCTGCTCGTGTGGTTCGGCCTCTCGCGCGGCCTCGCGCCCCTGCACGCGCTGCAGTCGAACATCCGCATGCGCCGGCCCGACGATCTATCGCCGCTCGAAGCGCGCCGCGCGCCGCCCGAGATCGAGCCGCTCGTCACCTCGTTCAACGACCTGCTCACGCGGCTCGAACAGAACATGGAGCTGCAAAAGCGCTTCATCGCCGACGCCGCGCATCAGATGAAAACGCCGCTTGCGGGCCTGCGCACCCAGGCCGAACTCGCGCTGCGCCAGAACGCGCCCGCCGAAGTGCACCGCTCGCTCGAGCAGATCGCGACGAGCTCCGAGCACGCCGCGCGGCTCGTCACGCAGCTGCTCGCACTCGCGCGCGCGGAAAACCGCATGTCCGGACAGGTCTTCACGCCCGTGGACGTGGCCGACGTGGCGCGCCACGCCGTGCGCGACTGGGTGCAGCCGGCGCTCGCCAAGCAGATGGACCTCGGCTACGAAGACCCCGAAACAGCCGGCGGCAGTGAGGAGGACGATGGCGAAGCGGCGGCGCGCATCGAAGTGGACGGCAACCCGGTGATGCTGCGCGAGATGCTCTCGAACCTCATCGACAACGCGATCCGCTATACGCCCGCGGGCGGGCGCATCACCGTGCGCGTGCGGCCCGAGCCCGCGGCGGGCGCGGTCCATCTCGAGGTGGAAGACACCGGCATGGGCATTCCGTCCGCCGAGCGCGAGCGCGTGCTCGAGCGCTTCTACCGCATTCTCGGGCGCGACGGCGAAGGCAGCGGGCTCGGGCTCGCGATCGTGCGCGAGATCGCCACGATGCACGGCGGCACGCTCGCCATCGACGATCACGTCTATCAGGACACGCCGCGACTCGCCGGCACGCTCGTGCGAGTGACCCTGCGGCTGCGCACGCACGCTTGAGCGGCATCGCCGATGCTTTGGCGGCGAGATCACCGCGAAACTGACGGATCGCGTCAGAAAATCGGGATGGGACTTACCCTTATCCGATCCGCGTCCCGCGAGTCACGATCGCCACGTTAGAAGATGTTCAAATCGAAATGCGCGATTTTGCTTGCACATTCAGCGAACATAGCCGATTAGACCCCACTCCGATACCTCACTCAGAAACCCACACGCGCGTCAGAAGCCCGTAAGTTTCCATTCCAATAATGCTCCGCAGGACCGCGGGTCTACGAATCGCCTGCCCGGCGGACCACACGCATATCAATACTGGAGACATCTATGGCAACCGTTGGCGGACAAGTCTCGCACGCGCCGATGACCCGCGACGAAAAACGCGTGATCTTCGCGTCGTCGCTCGGCACCGTGTTCGAGTGGTACGACTTTTACCTGGCCGGGTCGCTCGCGGCCTTCATCAGCAAGAGCTTCTTTTCCGGCGTCAATCCCACGGCCGGCTTCATTTTCACGCTGCTCGGCTTCGCCGCCGGCTTTGCCGTGCGTCCGTTCGGCGCGATCGTGTTCGGCCGCCTCGGCGACCTCGTGGGCCGCAAGCACACGTTCCTCGTCACGATCGTCATCATGGGTATCTCGACCTTCGTGGTCGGTTTCCTGCCCGGCTACGCGTCGATCGGCATCGCCTCGCCGGTGATCTTCATCGCCATGCGTCTGCTGCAGGGTCTCGCGCTCGGCGGCGAGTACGGCGGCGCCGCGACTTACGTCGCGGAACACGCGCCGGCCGGACGCCGGGGCTTCTACACCTCGTGGATCCAGACGACCGCCACGCTTGGCCTGTTTCTCTCGCTGCTCGTGATCCTCGGCGTGCGCACCTTCACCGGCGAAGAGCAGTTCGCCGCATGGGCATGGCGCATTCCGTTCGTCGCCTCGATCCTGCTCCTCGCGGTTTCAGTGTGGATCCGTCTGCAACTCGACGAATCGCCGGCGTTCAAGCGCATCAAGGCCGAGGGCAAGGTCTCGAAGGCCCCGCTCACGGAAGCATTCGGCCAGTGGAAGAACCTCAAGGTCGTGCTGCTCGCGCTCTTCGGCGTCACGGCCGGCCAGGCCGTGGTCTGGTACACGGGCCAGTTCTACGCGCTCTTCTTCCTTACGCAGACGCTCAAGGTGGACGGCGCCAGCGCCAACATCCTGATCGCGGTGGCGCTCTTGATCGGCACGCCGTTCTTCCTGTTCTTCGGCGCGCTCTCGGACAAGATCGGCCGCAAGCCGATCATCATGGCTGGCTGCCTGATCGCGGCGCTCACCTACTTCCCGATCTTCAAGGCGATCACGCACTACGCGAACCCGGCGCTCGAAGCCGCGACCGCACGCGCACCCATCGTCGTGATCGCGGATCCGGCCGAATGCTCGTTCCAGTTCAACCCGGTCGGGACCTCGAAGTTCACGAGCTCGTGCGACATCGCCAAGAGCGCGCTTTCGAAAGCCGGCCTGAACTACGACAACGTGGCCGCCCCGGCAGGCACGCGCGCGCAGATCAAGGTGGGCGACACGACCATCGACACGTTCGACGGCCGGGCGCCCGGCGCCAAGGAAGCCGGCGCGCTGTTCGAGAAGACGCTCGCGGCCACGCTGAAAGCGGCGGGCTATCCGCTCAAGGCCGACCCCGCGCAACTGAACTGGCCGATGACGGTGGTGATGCTGACGATCCTCGTGATCTTCGTGACCATGGTGTACGGGCCGATCGCGGCGATGCTGGTGGAGATGTTCCCGACCCGCATCCGCTACACCTCGATGTCGCTGCCCTATCACATCGGCAACGGCTGGTTCGGCGGCTTCCTGCCGGCAACGGCGTTCGCGATCGTGGCAGCGCGCGGCGATATCTACTCGGGCCTCTGGTATCCGATCATCATCGCGCTGGGCACCTTCGTGATCGGCATGCTGTTCGTGAAGGAAACCAAGGACTCGGATATTTACGCGCAGGATTGAGGCTGTGAGCGCGGCCGGGCGGGGCCTCTTGCCCGGCGGCCGCCTTCCCTGCAAAAAAGATGACCAAGGGGGTTGACAGCCTCGTGGCGTACCGTCATAATCATTTTCTTCGGCGAATTAGCTCAGCCGGTTAGAGCGACGGAATCATAATCCGCAGGTCCGGGGTTCGAATCCCTGATTCGCCACCAGTTGCAAAAGAAAGCCGCTGTCCCACAAGGACAGCGGCTTTTTTCATTGCCGCGCGCCTGGCGAACCGGAGTCCGCCAGATCGCACAGCATTCACCTGATCTGCTTGCGCTCCCGCTTCGTTTCGTACATCGAACGATCCGCGTATTCGATCAGCGCCGTCATCTCGGTGCCGTCGTCGGGCAGGATGGCAACGCCCACGCTCACGCCGAGGTCGATGCGATGTCCTTCGAACTCGAACGGCTCGCCGACGGTGTCCACGAGCCGGCGGCTATACGCCTCGGCGTCCCCGCGCCCCACGATGCCGGGCAGGATCACGGCGAACTCGTCGCCGCCCACGCGCGCGGCCGTGTCCACGCGGCGGCTGTGGCGCGCAATGCGCGTCGCGGTCTCGCGAATCGCCGCGTCGCCGGCGCGATGTCCGTAGCGGTCGTTGATCGGCTTGAGGCCGTCCATGTCGAGATTGAGCACGCCGAGTCCGCCCGACGAGCGCAGCGCGAGGTCCACCGACTGGCGCAGGCGATCGTAAAAGAGCGCGCGATTGGGCAACCCGGTGAGCGCGTCATGCGTCGCGCGCAGATAGAGCTCGCTCGTCTCGTGCCGCGCGGCGTGGAACATGGCTGCGGCGATGAGTTCGGACATCAGCGAGAGCGTCCGGATGTCCTCGTCCTTGAAGGCGTCGACTTCCGAATTCGTGACTTTCAGAACACCGACGGTCGTCTCGAGATGCTTGAGCGGCGTGACGATCATCGAACGCAGGCCGGCGCGCCGGCACGCTTCGCGGTCCACGCGCGGGTCGGTTTCGGAGTCGTCGCAGCGCAGGATCTCGCCCTCGCGCACGCACAGGCCCGACAGGCTCGTTTCACGCGCGAGGCGCAATCCGAGGAGGTTCGCGACGTTGCCCGAGGCCGCGCGGTAGACCATGTCCTCACCCTCGGCGAGTTCGACGACCGCACCCTGGGCTCGCGTGAGCTGCTCGGTGCGCTCCGCTACGTAGGCCATCACGCCGCCGAGATCGAGCCCGAGCTTCGCGATGTCCGACTGCGCCTTGATGATTTCCAGCAGGGTTGCGTTGTCCAGTTGGGTGTCTTTCGCTTCGCTCTTCTTCATCGCTTAACCGTTAGCGTTGCCTTTGACTTGCTGACGGCACTGAAAGCTACGGCGCCGTTCGATCGAGCTAAAGCATAGCAAACGCTATTGCATGCGCCAGCGCAATCGTTTTACATCTGCAATTCGCTGCGTTTTTCGCGATTCGTTGCGAAGACACCCATTCGGCATACGCGTTCATCGCTCGATGCGCTCGCGCGTGAGGCGCAGCAACGCCGCCATTGCGCGGCTCGCCGCATAGGCGTCGCGTTGCACGATCGCCTCGTACACGAGGGTGTGGTCGGGCAGCGCAGCGTTGAACACCTCGGCGCGCTTTGCGTTCACCCGCAACTGGCCTTCGAGCGTGCGCTCGATCAGCGTGCCGAGCGGCACCAGCAATTCGTTGCGGCAAGCGCCGAGCACCGCGAGATGAAAGCGCAGGTCCGCGCGGACCCATTCGTCCACATTGCGCGCTTGTGTCATGGCCTCGTGCGCGGCGGCGATCGAGGCAAGCGCATCGGCATCGCGCGCGTTCGCGGCCAACCCCGCCGCAAACGGCTCGATCATCTCGCGCATTTCCTGGAGCTTGAGCGCGAACGCGAGCGGCGGCGCCACGCGCGCGTACCAGTCGAGCACGTCGGCATCGAGCAGGTTCCACGCTTCGCGCGCGCGCACCCGCGTGCCCACGCGCGGGCGCGACTCCACGAGCCCTTTCGAGGTGAGCGTGCGCAGCGCCTCGCGCAGCACCGTGCGGCTCACGTCGAACGTTGCCATGAGTTCGGCCTCGCGCGGCAGGACCGTCGCGGGCGGGTAGTCGCCGCGCAAGATCGCGCTGCCGAGTTCGTAGGCCACGGTGCCGTGCAGATCGCGTTGAATCGCCGTTCTCCTGGATATTGGGAAGCGTTGCGAAATAATACTATTAATAGCACTTAAAGGCGAATTTTGCAGTAGCATGTGCGCTTGAAGACGTTGCCGCTCGCGCGTGGTGCGAGCGCCGACCTACCGCTCAAGGTCATGGAGACACCGCATGAAAATCACCAGGCTCGAAACCTTCGTCGTCCCGCCGCGCTGGCTCTTTCTGAAAATCGAAACGGACGAGGGGATCGTCGGCTGGGGCGAGCCGATCGTCGAAGGCCGCGCGCATACGGTGGCCGCCGCCGTCGATGAACTCGCCGACTATCTGATCGGCAAGGACCCGCTCCTCATCGAGGACCACTGGCAGGTGATGTATCGCGCGGGCTTCTACCGCGGCGGCCCGATCTCGATGAGCGCCATTGCCGGCGTCGATCAGGCGCTCTGGGACATCAAGGGCAAGCATCATGGCGTGCCCGTTCACGCGCTGCTCGGCGGCCAGGTGCGCGACAAGATCAAGGTGTATTCGTGGATCGGCGGCGACCGTCCGAGCGACGTCGCCAACAACGCGCGCGCCGTGGTCGAGCGCGGCTTCAAGGCCGTGAAGATGAACGGCTCGGAAGAGCTGCAGATCATCGACACCTTCGACAAGGTCCAGGGCGTCATCAACAACGTCGCGGCCGTGCGCGAGGCCGTGGGCCCGAACGTCGGCATCGGCGTGGACTTCCATGGCCGAGTGCACAAGCCGATGGCCAAGGTGCTCGCCAAGGAACTCGATCCGTTCAAACTGATGTTCATCGAAGAGCCCGTGCTCTCCGAGAACGTCGAGGCGCTGCGCGATATCGTCAACCAGACCAGCACGCCGATCGCGCTGGGCGAGCGTCTGTATTCGCGCTGGGATTTCAAGCACATTCTCGCGGGCGGCTACGTGGACATCATCCAGCCCGACGCCTCGCACGCGGGCGGCATCACCGAGTGCCGCAAGATCGCCGCGATGGCCGAAGCCTATGACGTCGCACTCGCGCTGCACTGCCCGCTCGGGCCGATCGCGCTCGCCACCTGCCTGCAGATCGACGCGGTGAGCTACAACGCGTTCATCCAGGAGCAGAGCCTCGGCATCCACTACAACAAGGGCAACGACCTGCTCGACTACATCAGGAATCCGGAAGTCTTCAAGTACGAAGACGGCTTCGTCTCGATTCCGCAGGGCCCGGGTCTCGGCATCGACGTGAACGAGGAGAAGGTGCGCGAGATGGCGAAGACGGGTCACCGCTGGCGCAATCCGGTGTGGCGTCACGAGGATGGCAGCGTCGCCGAATGGTGATGCGCAAATGAACGCCGAAACGCGTGGCGCGCAGCGTGACGTGACACGCTCAATGCTGCGCGTTTCGGCGGCGTAACGTTTCGCGTGGCTTTGCGCGCTCAGGCGCGCTCGCTCGCGAGACGTGCGCACGGCCTATGTCGTTTGCGCACACAGCCAGTTCATGGAAAGCCGCGCCGCGCAAGGCGCGGCCGTCATCGAAGGCACGCGCCGGGCGCGAACGCCACCCACTGGCCTGCTCCTTGCTGATTTCCTTGCAACCCAACCTCGGTGTTGCAAGGGATTCCATGGACGCGTCGCTTCCCGACTATCTGATCCGCGAACAAGCCGCCGTCGGCGCGCTCGTCGCCTTCGGCTTCCTGCGCGTGCTCGCTGCCGCAATCGCCTTCACGCGCGGCTGGCGCATTCGCTGGATCGAGTACGCCGCGATCGGCGCCGCGGCGCTGTGGTGCGCGCCGCAGCTGATCGCGCTGATCGCCAATCCAGCGTCCGTGGCCGCACTCGCGGAACTCGAAGGCAACGCCACGGGCTGCGCCCTCGCCCTCTTCTTCTCACCGATCCTCAGTCACCGGCTCGGCTACGAATAAGTTGCAGCGACGACGTTTCAGCCCTGCAACACGTAGGCCGGCACGCTGTGCGCGAGCGCGGCCGCGGTCACGAGCACACCGATCATCACGATCGCTTCGAGATGGATCACGTTGACGAAACGGCGCGCCGCCGCTGTCGACGCCGCGCGCCGCAACTCGGGCATCGCCACGAGCCGGTTGAAGCCGCCCATCGCGAGCGCGAGCAGCACGAGCACGGCTTTGAGCATCAGCACGCGGCCCCAGGTACTGCCGACGATCGCGTCGATCGAGCCGCCGCTGCCGCGCAGCGCATCGAACACGCCCGTCGCGATCACGAAGCCCACCGCGAAGAACGCGACGTTCGAAATCTGGCCCGCCGTGCGGATCAGCACGCCGCGTGCCGTCGATGCGCCGAGCGCCGGCAGCACCGCAAGCCCCCCCGCCATGACGATTCCGCTCCACGCGCTCGCACTGAGCAAATGGAGCGTGTGCAGCCCGAGCGCGGCCGAGGCGAAGCCCGCATCGGCCGCGTGGCCGAGCCCCGCGCGCCCCGCGGCGATGGCGACGAGCGCGAGCCACAGCACGCCGTCGCGCGCCACACTCGAAGCCGCGAACGCGCAGCCGAGCAGCACGAGCGCGCCGACGAACGCGACGGTCCACGCGTGGCCGACGTGCGTTTGCGAGAGCACGGTGCCGACCACGCCGAATGCGCTGGGCAACGGTTCGCCGCTGACCGATGCGCTTTCGTAAAGCATCCACATGATGAGCGCCGCCACGAGCGCAAACGCCGCGGCGCGCAGCGAGCGTTGCGCACGCAGCCATGCGAGGCGCGCGGGCGCGACGGGCGTGCGCCCGTCCTTGTCGAGCCATGCGCCATAGAACGCCGAGCCGAGCGCGAATGCGTAGGCGATGTTGACGATGGCCGCCATGGCGACCTGCCCGATCCAGAGCCAGTCAGCTTTCATCGGACCTCGCCCTCCCGCGTGTTGCGGGTCGCGCGGACTTCGCGCGAAGGGGATCGGTCGGCTTGATGCAACGATAGGGAAAGTGCAATTGGAGTCATCGAGACAAGTGGCAAGGAAACAACATGAAAACGGCAACAGCAACACGCACATGCATTACATCGCGTGTCCCGCAAGGGTGCCTGCTTCGATAGCCGCCGCGCCATTCGGTTCAATGCGGGCTCGATGCGGCTTCAACGCGCATTGCATGCGCGAGCATCGAGCGAAGGTACGAGACCGTAAACCGCGGCGGCATGCGCCCGGCATCGGGTCATGCATGCAGCCGGCAACGAGCGGCTCGCCGAGTGTGGCGCGGGTGCGGGACAACCCCGTGTCACCGATTGGCGAACAGGTGCAGAATCATAACCGGCACCGGCGCGACGATCGGCCGCAAGCACGTCGCGGTGGCGCCTCGAAGCCATCGGAGGGCGCTTGTGGCGCATGCGGCAAATGGTCACTATGAGTTCCCGATGCTAGAATCTGCTGCGTCGCCGCAGCGCGCACGGTCTTCTGCTTTCATCGCGCGCAGCCTAGAAGCCGGGCCGTTCGAAGCCTGGTCAGGTCCACGATAAAGATGGAGTTACGCGTGTCCCCAAGACGTATCTTCCGACCGCTCATTCCGCTCGTCGCGCCTCTGGCAGCAGCTCTTTTGCTCGGGACGACCGGCGTTCTCAGCGCTGCACATGCCCAGACGGCGGCCTCCGCGCCGCAGCCCAAAGCCCCCGACACGATCGCCGCACGCGTGCAGGGCTGCACCGCGTGCCACGGCTCGCACGGGCAGGGCACTGACAACGACTACTTTCCGCGTCTCGCCGGCAAACCGGCCGAGTACCTGTTCAACCAGCTAATGAACTTCCGCGAAGGGCGCCGCAAGTACCCTCCGATGAATTATCTGGTCACCTATCTCTCCGACGACTACCTGCACGAGATCGCGACGTTCTTCTCGCAGCAGCGGCCGCCCTACCCGCCGCCCGCGAAACCTTCGGTCGGCAGCGACACGCTCGCGCGCGGCCAGCAGATCGTCCTGCACGGCGACCCGGCCAAGCAGGTGCCCGCCTGCGCGGCCTGCCACGGCGCGAAGCTCACCGGCATGGAGCCGGCCATTCCGGGTCTGGTCGGTCTGCACATGGATTACATCAGCGCGCAGATCGGCGCCTGGCGCTCGGGCTCGCGGCATGCGAAGGCGCCCGACTGCATGCATGAGATCGCCACGCGTCTCACCGACGAAGACGTGAACGCGGTCGCGGCCTGGCTCTCCACGCAGAGCGCGCCGCAGAACCCCGTGCCGGCGCCGGCTGGCTCACTCAAGACGCCGCTTGCCTGCGGCAGCGAACCGCAATAAGGCGCCGGGGGAGACAGCCAATATGAACCGCAAGTCCCTGTTCGCACTTTCCGCCGTCATCGTGGCCGCCGCCGCGGCCCTCGTACCGGTGCTCTGGTCGGGCACCCACTATCTGCACAACGGCGCGGCGCAGGCCGCGACGCCCGTCGACCAGGGCGATCTCATCAAGAAGGGCGAGTATCTCGCGCGCGCCGGCGACTGTATCGCCTGCCACACCGTGCGCGGCGGCCAGATGTTCGCGGGCGGCCTGCCGATGGCCACGCCGTTCGGCACGCTCTACACCCCCAACATCACGCCCGACGACCAGTACGGCATCGGCAAGTGGAGCGCCGACGACTTCTATCGCGCCATGCACACGGGCCGCTCGAAGGACGGCAGCCTGCTCTATCCGGCGTTCCCGTTCGCGAGCTACACCAAGGTCACGCGCGCCGACGCCGACGCGATCTTCGCCTATCTGCGCTCGGTCCCGCCGGTCAACGTGCCTAGCCGCCCGCACGAACTCAAGTTCCCGTTCAACAACCGTAACCTGCTGATCGGCTGGCGCACGCTGTTCTTCCGCGAAAGCGAGTACAAGCCCGATCCGACCAAGTCGGTCGAATGGAACCGCGGCGCGTATCTCGTCGAAGGCCTCGGCCACTGCGGCATGTGCCACACGTCGATCAACGCGGTGGGCGGCCCGGTCAACTCGGCGGCCTTCGCGGGCGGCCTGATCCCGCTGCAGAACTGGTACGCGCCGTCGCTCACGGGCAGCGAAGGCGGCCTCGGCGACTGGGACATCAGGGACATCGCAAGCCTCCTGAAGACAGGCGTGTCCGAGCGCGGCGCCGTGTTCGGCCCGATGGCGGACGTGATCCACAACAGTCTGCAATACCTCTCGGACGACGACATCCACGCGATGGCCTCGTACCTGAAGACCATCCCGCAAAAGAAGGAAGCGCCCGAAACGATGCAGATGGAGACATCGGAAGCGTTCGGCGGCGAACTCTTGCAGCAAGGTCAGAAGATCTACCACGACCAGTGTGCCAAGTGCCACGCGGAGAACGGTCTCGGCATGCCGTCGAACTTCCCGCCGCTTGCGAACAACCAGTCGATCCAGATGCATTCGGCCGTGAACCCGATCCGCATGGTGCTCAACGGCGGCTATCCGCCGAGCACGGGGGGCAATCCGCGCCCGTACGGCATGCCGCCGTTCGCGCAGTCGCTCTCGAACCAGGAGGTTGCGGCGGTGGTGACGTTCATCCGCATGTCCTGGGGCAACAAGGGCACGCCGGTGTCGCCGCAGCAGGTCGCGGACCTGCGCTCGTCTCCGCTCGACTGACGCAAAGCCGTCCACCGCCGTAAGGGCCGGAGCCCTTACGGCGGTCCCACGCAAGTGGTTACTGTTATAGTGACGGTTGCCTGATAAGGGCGCAGTCCGCACAGCGCGGGCTGCGCCCTTCGCTATTTGGCGCCGGGGCCGTCTGGTGAAGGCGGCTCCGTGGCCCGTCAGGCCTGGTTTTGAACGCTGCGCTCGGGCACGGCGCCGTATGCGGTGGAACACTGTTCCGCCGGCACGCGTCGCGCCCAGGAAGAACAAGGAGTGGTCGTCATGCACGCCGGTGAGCGTCTGAACAGCATTACTCACCTCGTGGGCGCGATGTTGTCGGTGGCGGGACTCGTCTCGCTCGTGACGCTCGCGGCGCTGGATCACGACGCATATAAGGTCGTGAGCTTTGCGGTATACGGGGCGATGTTGTGTGCGCTGTACACGATCTCGACGCTGTATCACGGCGTGCGCGGCATCCGCCTGAAGGCAGTGCTGCAAAAGTGCGACCACGCCGCGATCTATCTGCTCATCGCGGGCAGCTATACTCCGTTCACGCTGGTGACGCTGCGTGGTCCCTGGGGCTGGTCGCTCTTCGGCGTGAGCTGGGGGCTCGCGGCCCTTGGCATCGTTCAGGAACTCACGCTCGGGCGGCGCACGAGAGCACTGTCGATGGTGCTCTACGTGGTGATGGGCTGGCTCGCGGTGGTGGCGGTTCGACCGCTCATCGAAGCCTTGCCGGCCGCGGGCACGGCGTGGCTGCTCGCCGGCGGCGTCATTTACAGCGTCGGTATTTATTTTTTCGTCAATGACGAACGCATCCGGCACGGACATGGAATCTGGCATCTGTTCGTGCTCGCCGGGAGCGTCTGTCAATTCGTGAGCGTCGCGCGCTACGTCGCGTGACGCGTCAATGCGAAGACATCGTACGGCTGCCGCAGTGTCCGCGGCCGCACGATGCAACTTAACGCCAGACGACAGGTCTCGATAGACCTGGCCGTTCCATGAAGAAAAAACGCGGCGCGCGCACTGGCGCGCCGTCCGAACAACGCGAAAAAGCGGCTTCACCGGGCGCATTCGAACCCGGCAACACCGCTTTGGCTGCGCAGCGCGCCTTCGGGCCGCGAAGCGACGCCCGCGCTACTGCAATACAACAGGTGTTTATGTCTTTCGATTCTCTCGGCTTGTCCGAACCGCTGGTCCGCGCAGTCAACGAACTTGGGTACAGCACGCCCACGCCCATCCAGGCGCAAGCGATTCCCGCCGTGCTCTGCGGCGGCGACCTGCTCGCCGGCGCGCAAACCGGCACCGGCAAGACCGCTGGCTTCACGCTGCCGATCCTGCAACGCCTCACGGACATGGCGCCGGCCGCGGGTGGCAAGCGCGTGGTGCGCGCGCTGATCCTCACGCCCACGCGCGAACTCGCCGCGCAGGTCGAAGAGAGCGTGCGCGCCTACGGCAAGTATCTGAAGCTCAAGTCCACGGTGATGTTCGGCGGCGTGGGCATCAATCCGCAAATCGACGCGCTCAGGCGCGGCGTGGATATCGTGGTCGCGACGCCGGGTCGCCTGCTCGATCACATGCAGCAAAAGACGATCGATCTGTCGCAGCTCGAGATTCTCGTGCTCGACGAAGCCGACCGCATGCTCGACATGGGCTTCATCCACGACATCAAGCGTGTGCTCGCGAAGCTGCCGCCCAAGCGCCAGAACCTGCTCTTCTCGGCCACCTTCGCCGATGAGATCAAGGCGCTCGCCGACAGCCTGCTCGACTCGCCCGCGCTGATCGAAGTCGCGCGCCGCAACACCACTGCCGAAACCGTGGCGCAGAAGATCTATCCCGTCGACCGCGACCGCAAGCGCGACCTCCTGACGCACCTGATTCGCCAGCACAACTGGTTTCAGGTGCTCGTGTTCACGCGCACCAAGCACGGCGCGAACCGCCTCGCCGAGCAGCTCACGAAGGACGGCATCAGTGCGCTCGCGATTCACGGCAACAAGAGCCAGTCGGCACGCACGCGTGCCCTGAGCGAGTTCAAGGACGGCACGCTCCAGGTGCTCGTCGCGACCGACATCGCCGCACGCGGGATCGATATCGACCAGCTGCCGCACGTCGTCAACTACGATCTGCCCAACGTGCCCGAGGACTACGTGCACCGCATCGGCCGCACCGGCCGCGCGGGCGCGACGGGCGAAGCCGTGTCGCTCGTGTGCGTGGACGAGCATCAGCTGCTCAAGGACATCGAGAAGCTCATCAAGCGCGCGGTGCCCCAGGAGGTCATCGCGGGCTTCGAGCCGGACCCGAACGCGAAGCCCGAGCCGATCCAGCGCCGCAGCCAGCCCCAAGGGCGCTCGCCGCGCCAGGGGCAAGGCCAGGGCCGTG
Organism: Paraburkholderia sp. BR10937; assembly: GCF_040965695.1. Taxonomy (NCBI): domain Bacteria; kingdom Pseudomonadati; phylum Pseudomonadota; class Betaproteobacteria; order Burkholderiales; family Burkholderiaceae; genus Paraburkholderia; species Paraburkholderia sp. BR10937. The sequence continues at coordinate 56,138 of NZ_JBFRCL010000040.1, read as the reverse complement.
GTGCGTCGAATGGCGCCAATGCCGCGAACGGCGGACGCCCCGCGCAGGCGCGTGAACCGCGTGAATCGCGCGGCGGTAATCGCGAAGGCAACCGCGAAGGCAACCGTGAAGGCAACCGCGCGCATGCAGCCAACGGTGGCGGCAACGGCGGCCAGCGCCCGGCCAAGCCGGCCTCGAACGGCGGCGTGCGCACCGCCAAGCCCGTGAAACAGCAAGGCGCGAATCACGGTGCACAAGGCGCGCGGGGCGAGCATACGCGTCGCGAAAGCCAGCGCGGCGTTTCGCACGAAAGCGCACTGGGCCGCCCGCAACAACGCAAGCCGCAAGGCAACCCGGGCGCCCTGCTCGGCGGCCGCCCAGGCGGCAATTCGCGCCGCGACGGCAACGGCCAGCGCGATCGCTGATCTTTGCGCCCAGAAACGAAAAAGCCCGCTCCAGCAGCGGGCTTTTTGTTTTCGCGGGCCGATGTCCTAGCGGAAGAAAACGTGTTGTGTGATCTTCGCGAGCGGATAGTGCACGCCGGGCCGGATCTTCGCGGGCAGGTTGAGCGGCTTGAGCAGCATCTTCACGCACATGTCGGCGGAAAGATTGTGGCGCACCAGCCTGTTCACGCGCGCGGTGAGCTCGCGGCTATAGGCGTCGTCGCGCACGCGGTCGGGGTAGCGGCCCGCGTACACATGGCGCAGCGCGATCTCGGAATCTTCGTTCTTGATCTCCATCACGCGGCGCATGAGCGCGCCGAGCACGGCGAGACGCCCGTGCCCTTCTATCTGGTTGTACTTCTTGAAATAGCGGAAAAAGTGCTTGTAGTGACGCACTTCGTCGCTGCGAATGTTGTCGGTGATTTCCTTGAGCACGGGCTCGTCCGAATACTCGCCGATCGCGCGATAGAGCGTGGCGGTGCCGGTTTCGACGACGCAGCGCGCGACCATTTCGAGCGCGCGCGTTTTCTCGAACTCCTCGAACGAACAGGTCTTCGAATACTCTTCGATGAAGGTCTGAAACGCCGCGTCCCAGTCGAACTCGGGCCACACGTACTGAATGTACGTCTTCAGCGCGCGCCCATGCTGAAGCTCCTCGGGCTCCCATTCGCCGTTGAGCCACTCGGAGACCTCGGGGTCGCCGTTGAAGAACACGTTCAGGTTGCTCGTGTAAAGATCGGAACCGCTTTCAATGAACGAAGAGGCGGCGAGGAGCAGCATCAGGTCTTCGTTGGCGGCGGCACGTTGACGGTCGATACGGGTGAGATCGATGTCTTCGATGCGCCAGGGCATCACATGGCGAGGCTCATTGTCGTTACGCATTATGTCCTACTCCCGAAGCGGCGTTTTACGCTCACCACGCGCGGCGCCCTGCCCGAAGCCCGAGGCCCGGCGAGCTGCGCAAGTCACGCGGCGAACGTTACAAGCCATCCCTAATTCCATCTTAGCTGTACTTTCGCGTAGCTGCAGTCACAAAGCACAGACCGGGCCCGCTTCCCGCAGTTCCGGGAATAGACGACCTCTCCGCGTTACGTCATATGACGATCACTGGCCGACGCGCAAACGCAATACCCGCAGGCCTACCGTGCGTTTGATGCGTAGCGAATCGAAGCGGATTCGCGCGCTGTGTGCCGCGCTGCGGCATGAACTTCAAGTGATTTCGCGAATCTGGGCGGCTCGCACGACCGCTGCGTGCGGGCTCAAATGTCAAAGGGAAAATTTTCGGGGCGTGGTTTGTACAACGCAGCGGCGTTGACTACACTCCAGTTCCCCGAGGTAGATCCCGGGCTGGGTGCCGTTTGGGCCGCGCACAGGCGGTCCGGGCGGCCGGTCCCTCCAGTCAGTCGATCTGCCCGGTCGCAGGCTTTCGCTCACACCACCGCATTCCTGTCGCTGCGCCGCCCCGCGGGCCGCAACCGGCGACCTCTGATGCGGCAACACGGAGAGAACGATGCTGAGTCCGCATGAATTCGCCACCCTGCTGCTAGTACAGGACGCCCCCAACCAGCTCGACATGGAGCGAGAAGAACTGGACGCCTTGCTCGAACGACAGCTCGTCCAACTGGAGCGCCTTGCATCCGGCCTTCAGCAATGGCGACTAACCGAAATCGGCGACTCTGCGTTGCGCGCCATCAAACGGTGTTCGTAGCCTGATCCCGCGGGCCGAGCACCCGCGCAGCCACAGGCTCCATTGCCCTTTATCGATTTGCGCGGACGCATGGATCGTCCGCTAGCCCGACTTGTCGGGCACGTCCCCGATGCAGGCGCACGGCAGTAGACGTACGCGCCTGCAGTGCATGGTCACGCGGACCCGCGCGCTTCATGCCCGCGTGACCATTTTTTTGCGCATGCCTCCGTGCAGCGCGCGTGCGCGCGCACCCTGCCGCAGCGCTATTCGCCTGTTCGCCTACCCGGCTCTCAGCGTGGGGTCGACCGCCGACCGCCAGCTCAGCGCTTGGGCGCGCTGTGCGTTGAGGAAGTTCACCCACTCACCCCGCGCCTCGCCATTGCCGCTCTTGCCGAGCGTGGTGTATTGCTGCGCGAGCTGAGCCTGGAAGCCGCAAAACTGGTCCTGGGGCAGCCTGCCGCGCCGATTCGCCACCCACGCGTCGAAGATGGCCGCGTAGACGCCCGGCGCATACGCACCGAAATCGACCGTCTGGCCGCCGCACATCTGCTGCAAGGCGGCGAGCGACGGCGCGCGCCCCCCGCCTTCCGGGCCCGGCGGCGCGCCCACGCACCCCGCGAGCAGCACGGCCGCACCGATCATTGCAATTGCACGCATGATTGCCTCGTTATCGTTTTCGACTGGTTGAAACGACTGCATCCCGACTCGGTTATTGTCGCACCGCGCCGCGCGAGCGACACCCCGGCCGTTCCGTTGCGCCGAAGCGAGCGCAAATCGCTTTCGGGCTATGCTGGGTTCGATGCCACGCGCTTCAGTGCGCGCCGGTCGACGCGCGTACCGCCGCGCACCCTCCAGGGAGACTGCACGATGCCTCAGTCGCACGCCGAGTCGTACATCCTCGCGCTGGACCAGGGCACGACGAGTTCCCGCGCCCTGCTGCTCGAGCGCAGCGGCGCGATCGTCGCGCTCGCGCAGAAGGAGTTCGCGCAACTTTACCCGCGGCCCGGCTGGGTCGAGCATGACCCGCGCGACATCTGGTCGAGCCAGGCTGGCGTCGCGGCGGAAGCGCTCACGCGCGCGGGCGTCGGAGCCGCCGCGATTGCGGGCATCGGCATCACGAACCAGCGCGAAACGACCATCGTGTGGGACCGCGCGACGGGGCAGCCCGTGTACAACGCGATCGTCTGGCAGGACCGCCGCACGGCCGGCTATTGCGACGAACTGAAAGCGCGCGGGCTCGAGCCGATGGTGCGAGCGAAAACCGGCCTGCCGATCGACGCGTACTTTTCGGCCACGAAAATCCGCTGGATTCTCGATCATGTCGAGGGCGCGCGCGAAAAAGCGCGCGCGGGCCGGCTCGCGTTCGGCACCGTGGACGCCTGGCTGCTGTGGCACTTTGCACGCGGCGCGCTGCACGCCACCGACGTCACCAATGCCGCGCGCACGATGCTTTTCGACATCCACACGCTGCGCTGGGACGACGACCTGCTCGCGCTCTTCGAGATTCCGCGCAGCATGCTGCCGGAAGTGCGTTCGTCGTCGGAGGTCTATGCGCGCACGGCGGCGTCGCTCTTCGCGGCCGAAATACCGCTTGCCGGCGTGGCCGGCGACCAGCATGCGGCGCTCTTCGGGCAGATGTGCATGCGCCCCGGCATGGTGAAGAACACCTACGGCACCGGCTGCTTTCTCGTGATGAATACCGGCGCGCAACCTGTCGAGTCGAGCCACAATCTCGTCACGACCATCGCGTGGCAAGCGCTCGGGCAAACACAATACGCGCTGGAGGGCAGCATCTTTATCGCGGGCGCGGTGGTGCAATGGCTGCGCGACGGGCTCGGCATCATTCGCAGCGCAGCGGAAATCGAACCGCTCGCGGCCAGCGTGCCGCACAGCGACGGCGTATACCTCGTGCCCGCGTTCGCCGGCCTCGGCGCGCCGCACTGGAACGCGCACGCGCGCGGCACGCTGTTCGGGCTCACGCGCGGCACGACTGCGGCGCATATCGCACGCTCGGCGCTCGACTCGATCGCCTATCAGTCGTTCGACGTGCTCGACGCCATGGAGGCCGATTCCGGTATGCGTGTGAACGAATTGCGCGTGGATGGCGGCGCCAGCGCGAACGATCTGCTGATGCAGTTCCAGGCAGATCTGCTGGGCGTGAACGTGTTGCGGCCGCGCTCCAGCGAAAGCACCGCGCTGGGCGCGGGATATCTGGCCGGGCTCGCGGTGGGGTTCTGGCGCGATATCGATGAACTCCAGCAGCACTGGAGCCTCGAGCGCCGCTTCACGCCCTCGCTGCCGCGCGACGAGGCGGCAAGGTGCCTCGCCGGCTGGCAGCGCGCGATCGGCGCAGCAAAAGCGTGGGCCGACACCCGCGAGGCAAACGCAGCGGACGACCACTGAGCATCGCAGGCCGCGTGTGCGCTGCTTTCAAAAAGCAAAAGCACGTATGATTGGAGGTTTCCACCTTGCCCCCTGCCTGGCCCAGGCGCACGCACCGGCCGCCGTCCGCTGGCCGCGCGTTGCCCGGCCTCTCGTTTCACGCATGATCGACCATCTCATCTGCGACTGTGACGGCGTGCTCGTCGACAGCGAAGTCATCGCCGACCGCGTTCTGTTCGACACGCTCAGCAGCACCTTTCCCGGCATCGATTTTCACGCCGCCGTGAATGCGGCGTTCGGCCAGCAGACCTCGCGCTTTCTCGCCGACGTCGCCGCGCGCTTTGACCTCACGATGCCCGAGGACTTTCTCGAGACCATCGAACATCGTTGCGAAGCCGCGATTGCCGAGTCGGTGAGCCCGATCAACGGCGTGCGCGACGCCTTGCGCCGGGTGACGCTGCCTGCCGCCGTCGTTTCGAACAGCCGGCTCACGCGCGTGCACGCTTCGGTGCGGCGCGCCGGGCTCGACACGATCTTCGGCGAGCGCATCTTCAGCGCCGAGCAGGTCGCGCGGCCCAAGCCTTATCCGGACGTGTACCTGCACGCGGCGAAGCAACTCGGCGTAGAGCCGGCGCGCTGCATCGTCGTCGAAGACAGCATTTCGGGTTTGAACGCCGCGCGCGCCGCAGGCATGAAGACGATTGCGTTCGTGGGCGCGAGCCACATACCTTCGGGCTACGCCGACGTGCTGCGCGAGATGGGCATCACGCGCATCATGGCGCACATGGAAGAGCTGCCGGCGCTCGTCGAGGCCGGCGTGCGCGGCGAATTCGGCGACGTGCAGTCGTAAGGCCGCGCGTCTCAGGCCGGCTCGGCGCAGCGCTCGCGCGCCACGGCGAGCGACTCGCGAAACGCCACCAGCTCGGCAATCGAAAGCACCGGCAGATCGTGCAGCTTCGCGAAGTCGTCGACCTGCTTGCCACGCGCCATCGTGCCATCCGGGTTCATCAGCTCGCACAGCACGCCGGCGGGCGCGAGGCCCGCGAGCACCGCCAGATCGACGGTGCCTTCGGTGTGGCCGCGGCGCGCCAGCACGCCGCCCTTCTGGGCACGCAGCGGGAACACGTGGCCGGGGCGCACGATATCGGCAGGCTTCGCGTCCGCGGCGATCGCGGCGCGGATCGTCGTCACGCGGTCGGCGGCCGACACGCCCGTGCTCACGCCGTCGCGCGCTTCGATCGAGACCGTGAACGCGGTGCGGTTGCGGCTCTCGTTGTGGGCCACCATCGGCGGCAGTTCGAGCGCGCGCACTTTTTCGTCAGACAGACACAGGCACACGATGCCGCTGCATTCGCGGATGAAGAGCGCCATCGTTTCGGGCGTGAGGCGTTCGGCGGCGACGATCAGGTCGGCCTCGTCCTCGCGGTCGTGGTCGTCCTGCAGCACGACCGGGCGGCCTTCGCGCATGGCTTGCAACGCGGCGGCAATGCGCGGCGGCACCGGCTCGGAATCGATGAACGGGAGATCGGCGGCGGCGTCGAGCGGCGCGCCCTGGGATGCAGCGAGAGGGGTACTGGCAGTAAGGGACATGTGAAACGCTCCTCGCGAGAGTTAGGCGAAAAACGTTTCAGGGCATTGCAAACAGACAGGAATCCCCGGCGCGCGTGATTCGCACGGATGCCGCGCGCCCCGAAAATGCGGACGCACGCACATCGGCCGAAACGCCGCGGCGGATGGGCAAACATGACCATCTGCACATCTTCTTTCATCCGGACTATGACCGTCGGCTCTGGCTTCGCACCAGATCTGCTGACCCTGCGCACGACACAATGAAGCTCGCGCAGGCGCTCGCGGGCTCGTCGACCTTGCCTTGCGGCGCGGCCGGCATACCGCCGGTGGGGAATTTCGCCCCGCCCTGAAGACGCACTGATTACCGGCTTATTACCTGACTTAACCGGCGGGCAAAGGATACAACAGGCTGCGCAACTGTGCAGCGCAAAAAAGTACGACTAGAGAATTTTCTCGACGATGCGACGCGGCTCATGCAGGCTGCGCCGCCACGGCTGCGACCGCCTCCACCGTCCGGACCGCTTCGGCTGCCGATGCCGCTTCGCCGCCAGCCGTCCCGACCGGCACGTCCCAGCGCGGCGGCGTCTCGGCGTTGAGCGTCACGCGAAACACGCGCGCCTCGGTGTCGCCCGGGTTGCGCAGGCTGTGCGGCTGGTCGGCATCGAACAGGATCGCATCGCCGGTTGCGAGCAATTGGCGCCGATCGTGCACGCTCACTTCGAGCGTGCCCTCGCTCACCACGAGGTTCACCGTCGTGCCGGGCGGCCGGCGCACGCCGGGCTCGGTATGCAGCGGCGCGATGCGCAGTTCGTGAAATTCGGCGGCGGCGGGCTCCCCTTCCGGATAGAGCGCGCGCGCCGAATAGCGGCCGTCGGCGGAAACGAGACGCGACGCCCGCTCGGCGGGCAAATGCTCGAAGCCGTTCACGGCATGCCGCCGCAGGAACGCCGACACGGAAACTTTGAGCGCCGCCGCCACCTTGCACAGCACCTTGATCGACGGCACGCTGCGCGCCGACTCGACTTGAGCGAGCATCGCGCGCGAGACACCCGAGGCGCGTGCGAGCGCATCGAGCGAAAGCTGGCGTTCGGCGCGCAGCCGGGCGAGGTTGACGCCCACAAGATGTTCAAGCGTCTCGTAGGATCCTTCGGTGTGCGCAATATCGGGTCGTGCATCGCGTACGAGCGCGAGGGGTGAATGCATGGCTGCCTCCAGGCAGCGCCGCGTCATTGCGGCGCAAGAGCATGAATGGAGGCAAGACTAGCATCGCGATTTGCCGCGCCCAACGAAGTTATCTTCACACTGTTATCAGCATTGCAGAGCGCGAATCGTGGATTGCTTTCGCGCCCTGCGCATAAGGCGCGCTGCCTTCTGCACGGCCTTGCGCATTGCCCTCATCCGGCGCTCACGTATTCTGCCGCGCCGCCACGTGCGCGTCGCGCAGCGGTTCGGCGCGCGTGTCGAGCCGCGCCGCCGCCCATGTGAGCACGAGCGCCGCCACCGAGACGGCCGCGGCCACCCACGGCAGCGAGTCGAGCGCCACGCCGTGTGCAATGGCGAGCCCGCCCATCCATGCGCCCATTGCGTTACCCACGTTGAACGCGCCGATGTTCAGCGTCGAGGCGAGATTCGGCGCCGCCGCGGCCTTCGCGACCACGCGCATCTGCAACGGCGGCACGGTCGCGAACGCGGCGATGCCCCACACGAATACGGTGATCGCGGCGGGCCACATGGCGTGGCTCGTCTTCGTGAAGATGGCCATGATCACGGCGAGCACGACGAGAATGCCCATGAGCGAAGGCATCAGCGCGCGGTCTGCGAGCTTGCCGCCCAGTGTATTGCCAAGCGTCAGGCCTACGCCGAACAGCACGAGCATCAGCGTCACGCCGCGCGGCGAGAAGCCGCCCACCTGCTCGAGAATCGGCGCGATGTAGGTGAACACGACGAACACGCCGCCAAAGCCGAGCACCGTCATGCCGAGCGCGAGCCACACCTGCGGGTCGCGCAGCACGCGCACTTCGTGGCCGAGCCCGGCAGGGCCGCTGTCGTGATGGTTGGGCACCAGAGCCGTCACGCCGGCGAGCGAAATCACGCCAAGGCCGCTCACGATCCAGAACGCCACGCGCCAGCCGAACTGCTGGCCAATGGCTGTGCCGAACGGCACGCCCAGCACGGTGGCGAGCGTGAGCCCCGTGAACATCAGCGCGATGGCGCTCGCGCGCTTTTCCTGCGGCACGAGCGAGGCGGCCACGACGGCGCCGATGCCGAAGAACGAACCGTGCGCGAACGACGCGACGACGCGCGCAACCATCAAGAGCGAATAGTTCGACGCGACCGCGCACATCACGTTGCCGACGATGAACACGCCCATCAGCAGCTGCAGCGCGAGCTTGCGCGGCATGCGGCTCGTCAGCGCGGCAAGCAGCGGCGCGCCGGCCGCCACGCCGAGCGCATAGCCGGTCACGAGCAGGCCTGCGGCAGGAATCGTCACGTTCAGATCGCGCGCGACATCGGGCAACAGGCCCATGATGAGGAACTCGGTGGTGCCGATGGCAAAGGCGCTGATGGCCAGCGCGAGCAAGGGGATAGGCATCGAAATCTCCGAAAATCAGCCTGGATTCAAATGGGCTTCAGTGGCAGCCAGCGGCCGTCAAGCCGCCGCGCCGGCCGCCAGCGACGTCACGAACTCGACGACGACACCGGGCGCGAGCGCAACGAACAGCTGCACTTCCGCGCTCGCGGGCACCTCCGCCAGCTGGTACGGCACGCGGTGCGCGGCAAGCCGCTCGACGAGCGCGCGCCACTCGATGCCCGGCGCCACGCGAAACGCCACGTGGTCGATGCGCGGCGCGACAAGCGCAGACGCTCCGCCTGGCAACCGCGCGGGCTCGGTCGCATCGACCAGATGGATGACCGCGCGGCCGTTCGCGTAGAGCCAGTGGCCGTCCACGCGAAACGGCGGACGCGACCCGTCTTCGAGGCCGACGACGTCGCGAAAGAAGCGGCATGTGCCTTCAAGGTCTGGAGTGACGAGGGTGACGTGATCGAGTTGCATGGCGTGCGGGCCGAGGCCGTTGTCCTGAAAACACGCGCATTGTCGCGGCTGCGCTCGAATTTGATAATTGGCGTAGCATTTGAATCATTTTCAATCCATTTCTAATAATCGCGATGGACAACCTCGGCGACGTGCGCCTGTTCGTGGAGGCGGCACGCCTCGGCAGCCTTTCCGCGGCGGGCCGCAAGCTCGGCCTCACGCCCGCGGCGGCCAGTGCCCGGCTCGCGCGGCTCGAAGCGGAGCTGCGTGCGCGTCTGTTCGATCGCACCACCCGCCAGCTGCGCCTCACCGACGAAGGCCGTCTCTACCTCACCTGCAGCGAGCACGCGCTGCGCTCGCTCGATGACGCCAAGGCGGCCTTGCAGGAGGGCCAGAACGCGGTGCGCGGCAAGGTGCGCATTTCGGCGACCTCGGATTTCGGCCGCAATCTGCTGATGACCTGGCTCGACGAATTCCGCGCACTCTACCCCGACGTGCGTTTCTCGCTGATGCTGACCGACTCGCTCTCGAATCTCGTGCTCGAAGACATCGATCTCGCGATCCGCTTCGGCACGCCGCAGGACAGTTCGCTCGTGGCGCGCTGGCTCGCGCCGAACCGCCGCGTGCTGTGCGCCTCACCCGAGTACCTCGCACGCTGCGGCGAGCCGTGGGAGCCGAACGATCTGGCCAGTTTCGACTGCATCGTGATCGGGTCGGCGGCGGGGCCGGTCAACGAGTGGCGCTTCACGCGCGGCAGCGGTTCGCAGACCGAAACGCAGACCTATACGGTGCCGCTCGACGGCGCGCTCGAGTCGACGGATGGCGAAGTCGCGCGCCAGTGGGCACTGTGCGGCTACGGCCTCGCGGTGAAGTCGATCTGGGATGTCGCGGACGACCTGCGCGCCGGGCGGCTCAAGACCGTGATGCCCGAGTGGCGCTACCCCGACGCCCCGCTGCACGCGCTCTATCACCGCAACCGCTTTCTCGCGCCGCGCGTGCGGGCGCTGCTCGATTTCCTCAGCGAGCGCTTCGCGCAGACTTCGGGCGAACTCGAGGCGCTCGTCCCCTGCACGGATCCGGCCGAAGCGACGCAAAGCCGCAGACGCAAACGGATATAATGGCGGATTGCGCAGAAAGCGATCCGCAGCCGCATCCGCACTGGCCAGTATCGGCAAATGCGGCACCGGCAAAAACAACAAAAGAGCAACGCGGAACGTCCCAGGTCGCCAAACGCGCATGGCCAGAAACAGGATGCCAACGCCGGCCTCATAGCCGGTTTCGCCGCACCCCGATTCAGCCCCCATAAAACACCGTAGTCCTGACGTGCAGACCGTGCATCACGCGCGTGCATCAAGCGGACGACGCCCCCAGGTCAACCACTGCGAACGGCGAAACCCGATGACCAAGAAAGTTTATGTAAAGACCTTTGGCTGCCAGATGAACGAGTACGACTCCGACAAGATGGTCGACGTACTCGGCGCCGCCGAAGGTCTCGTGAAGACCGACACCCCCGAAGACGCGGACGTCATCCTCTTCAACACCTGTTCGGTGCGCGAAAAGGCGCAGGAGAAGGTCTTCTCCGACCTCGGCCGCGTGCGCGAGCTCAAGGAAGCGAACCCGAACCTGCTGATCGGCGTGGGCGGCTGTGTGGCGAGCCAGGAAGGCGCGGCGATCGTCGCGCGCGCGCCGTACGTGGACCTCGTGTTCGGCCCGCAAACGCTGCACCGCCTGCCGCAGATGATCGACGCGCGCCGCGCCTCGGGCCGCGCGCAGGTGGACATCACCTTCCCCGAAATCGAGAAGTTCGACCATCTGCCGCCCGCGCGCGTGGAAGGCCCGAGCGCGTTCGTCTCGATCATGGAAGGCTGCTCGAAATACTGCAGCTACTGCGTCGTGCCCTACACGCGCGGCGAGGAAGTCTCGCGTCCGCTCGACGACGTGCTCACCGAAATCGCGGGCCTCGCCGACCAGGGCGTGCGTGAAGTCACGCTGCTCGGCCAGAACGTCAACGCCTGGCGCGGCGCACTGACGGCCGGCGCGCACGACGCCGCCGACTTCGCCACGTTGATCGAATACGTCGCCGAGATCCCCGGCATCGAGCGCATCCGCTACACGACTTCGCACCCGAAGGAATTCACGCAGCGCCTGATCGACACCTACGCGAAGGTGCCCAAGCTCGTGAGCCATCTGCATCTACCGGTGCAGCACGGCTCGGACCGCGTGCTCATGGCGATGAAGCGCGGCTACACCGTGCTCGAGTACAAGTCGATCATCCGCAAGCTGCGCGCGATCCGCCCGGACCTGTCGCTCTCCACGGACTTCATCGTCGGCTTCCCCGGCGAGACCGAAGAGGACTTCCAGAAGATGATGGCGCTCGTCGAGGAGATGAGCTACGACACGAGCTTCTCGTTCATCTACAGCCCGCGCCCGGGGACCCCCGCCGCGAATCTCGAAGACGACACGCCGCGCGAGGTGAAGCTCAAGCGCCTGCAGCACCTGCAGGCCACGATCGAAGAGAACGTGGCGCGCATCAGCCAGTCGATGGTTGGCCGGGTCGAACGCATTCTCGTGGAAGGCCCTTCGCGCAAGGACCCGAGCGAACTCTCGGGCCGTACGCAGAACAACCGCGTGGTGAACTTCCCGGCGCCGCTCGCTTCGCACGCGCGCCTGATCGGCCAGATGATCGACGTGAAGATCAACCACGCGTACCCGCACTCGCTGCGCGGCGAACTCGTGCTCGCGCACGAAGACGCTTCGACGCTCGCGCACTAATCGGCTCGGCGCACCCAGCCAGGAATTCAGGAGTTCAGAGACACCTTGAAGCCCAATCAGCAGCATCTGGAATTCACCGCGCCGCGCGACGACAACGCGCGGCTCGCCAACCTCTGCGGCCCGCTCGACGAAAACCTGCGCCAGATCGAGCAAGCGCTCGACGTGACGCTCGCGCGGCGCGGCCATCGCATCACCATTCGCGGGCGTGGCGCCAGGCTGGCGCTCGCGGCGCTCGAGAACTTCTACAACCAGGCGCGCGATCCGCTCTCCGTCGACGACATTCAGCTCGCGCTCGTCGAGGCCCGGCACCCCGCGAACTTCGGCGGCAACTCGGCGAACGATCCGCGCGGCAATGGCAACGGTGGCGTGCGCGGCAAGGTGAACGGCGGCAACAGCGGCGGCAACGAAGCCGCCGAGATCGACCCGCGCTTTCGCGGCGACCCCGATCATCCGTTCGACGAGCCCGCGAGCGAAGGCGTCGATGTCGAGGAACTCGGCCCGAAGCTCTACACGCGGCGCGCCGACCTGCGCGGCCGCACGCCCGCGCAGCGCGAGTATCTGAAGCAGATCATCTCGCACGACGTGACGTTCGGCATCGGCCCCGCAGGCACCGGCAAGACCTATCTCGCCGTAGCCTGCGCCGTGGACGCGCTCGAGCGCGATCAGGTCAAGCGCATCGTGCTCACGCGTCCGGCCGTGGAAGCGGGCGAGCGTCTGGGCTTCCTGCCCGGCGATCTGTCGCAGAAGGTCGATCCGTATCTGCGTCCGCTGTACGACGCGCTTTACGATCTGCTCGGCTTCGACAAGACCGCGAAGATGTTCGAGCGCCAGATGATCGAAATCGCGCCGCTCGCCTACATGCGCGGACGCACGCTCAATCACGCGTTCATCATTCTCGACGAGGCACAGAACACCACGCCCGAGCAGATGAAGATGTTCCTCACGCGTATCGGCTTCGGCTCGAAGGCGGTCGTGACCGGCGACACCACGCAGATCGACTTGCCGCGCGGCCACAAGAGCGGCCTGATCGAAGCGCAGCATGTGCTGAAGGACGTGCGCGGCATTGCCGTCACGCACTTCACGAGTGCGGACGTCGTGCGCCACCCGCTCGTCGCGCGTATCGTCGAGGCGTATGACGCGCATTCGAAAAAGGACGAAGGCGTTGGCGATGCGCGCTAACGCCGCCGCCTGCGTCGTCTCACAGCTTTAGCCCCATGCCCCGCGCACCGAAACTCAAACTGACCGTGCAGTTCCCCGCCGCGAAGGCGTTCCCACAGCACAAGGCCGCGCTGCCGCGCGCCACCGTGGCGGCGTGGCTCAAGGCCGCGCTCTTCGCGGACGCGGAGCTGGCCGTGCGCTTCGTCGACGCCGAGGAAGGCCGCACGCTCAACCGCACGTATCGCGGCAAGGACTACGCGACCAACGTGCTCACCTTCGCCTATGCGGAGAGCGAGGACGATCCGGTCACGGGCGATCTGATCCTGTGCTGCCCCGTGGTGGAAAAGGAAGCCGCCGAGCAGGGCAAGCCGCTCGCCGCGCACTACGCGCATCTGCTCGTGCACGGCGCGCTGCACGCGCAGGGTTACGATCACGAAGACGAGACCGAAGCCGAAGAGATGGAAGGCATCGAAACCGAGGTCCTCAACTCGCTAGGCTTTCCTGATCCGTACAAGTAAGCCCCCGCCATGAACGACAAACGCACGCCCGATTTCGCCGAACCCTCAGCACTGCCCGAGGCGGGCGATGCGAGCGTGCCCTTCCCCGGCTACCCGCCGGCGCTCGGCGAGTCGCGGCTCCTGAGCGAAGACGAGTTGCGCGCCTCGCTCGACTGCACGCTGAAAGCGCGAGGCTGGGACAGCGCGAGCGACATCTGGCTGTTCGGCTATGGCTCGCTGATCTGGAACCCGGGGCTGCCCACCGTCGAGAACGTGCGTTCGCGCGTGCACGGCTACCATCGCGGGCTGTATCTGTGGTCGCGCGTGAACCGCGGCACGCCCGAACAGCCCGGCCTCGTGCTCGCGCTCGACCGCGGCGGCTCGTGCGCGGGCGTTGCGTTCCGGCTTGCGGCCGAGGGCGTGATGCCACACCTCGAAGCGCTCTGGCGCCGCGAGATGCCGATGGGCTCGTACCGCCCCGCCTGGCTGCCCTGCGTGCTCGCAGACGGCCGCCGCGTCGACGCGCTCGCCTTCGTCATGCGGCGCGATGTGGCCTCGTACACCGGCAAGCTTTCCGAAGCCACCGTGCGCACGGTGTTCGGCTGCGCGTCGGGCCGCTACGGCTCGACGCTCGACTACGTGCGCCGCACCGTGGATGCACTGCGCGAGAGCGGCATGCGCGACCGCGCGCTGGAGCGGCTGCTCGCGCGCTGCGCGTGAGGCCGGACTCACGCGCCGCTTTTTCGTCCACCGGGCGGCCACGCCACATCTGCGTTAGGATGGATCTGCCGGTGTGTGTCCTGCGTGTGGCATTACACGGTCGCGCCACAGGCATGTTGTATCCTTAACCCTCCGCAACAGCGCGCCCTGCCCCCAGCGGCAAAGGGCGCACCACCATGAACGACTCTTATCCCAGTCGACGCCAGACCGACAAACCGCAGGAAAAGCGCTCCCTACTCGAGCGGCTGACCGACTTCATCTCGCCCGAGCCCGACTCGCGCAGCGAGCTTCTCGAAATCCTCCAGGACGCGCACGCGCGCAACCTGATCGACGCCGATTCGCTTTCGATGATCGAAGGCGTGTTCCAGGTGTCCGAGCTTTGCGCGCGCGACATCATGATCCCTCGCGCCCAGATGGACGCGATCAACATCGCCGAAAGTCCTGACGAATTCATTCCGTTCGTGCTCGAGAAAGCGCACTCGCGCTACCCCGTGTACGACGGCAACCGCGACAACGTGATCGGCGTGCTGCTCGCGAAAGACCTGCTGCGCTACTACGCCGAAGAGGAATTCGACGTGCGCGGTATGCTGCGCCCGGCCGTGTTCATCCCCGAGTCCAAGCGCCTGAACGTGCTGCTGCACGACTTTCGCCAGAACCGCAATCACATCGCCATCGTCGTGGACGAATACGGCGGCGTGGCCGGGCTCATCACGATCGAGGACGTGCTGGAGCAGATCGTCGGCGACATCGAGGACGAGTACGACTTCGACGAGGAAAGCGGCAACATCATCGCCTCGCCCGACGGGCGGTTCCGCGTGCGCGCGCTCACCGAGATCGAGCAGTTCAACGAGGCGTTCGGCACCCATTACCCGGATGAAGAAGTCGATACGATCGGCGGCTTCGTCACGAATCACTTCGGGCACGTGCCGCATCGCGGGGAGAAGGTGCGCATCGATGACCTGATCTTCGAGGTGCTGCGCGCCGACGCGCGCCAGGTTCACATGCTGCTGGTGCGGCGCGACCCGCTGGCCGGCCAGCGCGAAGCTGCGCTGCAGCCGCCGGGCACCTGACGCAACGCGAGCGCGCCGCCTCTCGCGCAAACGACGCCAGCCTTCGGGCTGGCGTTTTTGCTTCGAGCGCGCCGACGCTTCGATCCGTCCCCAGGAGACCATCCCGGTACCGTCGCACGAAAGTGCTATCGTTGCGCTCGTCGCGCAATCCGCGCCCGCGCTTTTCAGCGCGCTTTCCATCGCATTCCACCGTACCGCATGGCCGAACCGATCGATACCCGCACGCACACCGAGACGCGCGCGAACGAAACCACCAACGGCGCCGCGCGCCGCGCGCTGCCCTTCTGGCACTATCTCGCTGCCGCCGCGCTGGGCGCGCTCAACACGCTGTCGTTCGCGCCCACGCCGCACGGCGGCTGGCTCGCCATTGCGATCTTTGCGCTGTTCTACGTCTGGCTCACGCGCACCACCGGCTGGAAGAGCGCGCTCTTCACGGGCTGGGCGTTCGGCTTCGGCAACTTCGTGAGCGGCGTCTGGTGGCTCTACGTGAGCATGCACTTCTACGGCGGCATGCCCGCGGTGCTCGCGGGCGCCGCGCTCGTGCTGTTCTCGCTTTACCTCGGTCTGTATCCGGCGCTCGCTGCACTCGTCTGGTCGTTTTGCGCGGGACACGCGAAGAACGGACGCAGCGGCGAATTGCCGTTCTCGCCCACGTGGCACGGCGCGTTCGCGTTCGCAAGCGCGTGGGCGCTCGGCGAATGGGCGCGCGGCTATGTGTTCACCGGCTTTCCCTGGCTTGCGAGCGGCTACGCGCAAGTGGACGGTCCGCTCGCCGGTTTTGCGCCGATCGTGGGCGTGTATGGCGTGGGCTGGGTGCTTGCGCTCGTCGCGGCGCTCATCGCGCAGGCGGTTTTGCGTGCAAGCGACGTGAAGCGGCGCGGCGCGGCGCCCCGGCGCGGTGCGGTGGCGACGCCGGCGCTGCTTGCTCTCGCCGTGATCGCCGCCGGCCTGCTGCTCTCGCTCGTCTCGTGGACGCAACCCTCCGGCACGCCACTCAACGTGCGGCTGCTGCAAGGCAACGTCAAGCAGGACATGAAGTTCTCCGAGCAGGGCATGATCGACGCGCTCAACGAGTTCCAGAAGCTGATTACCGAAAAGCCCGCCGATCTCGTCGTCACGCCCGAAACCGCGGTGCCGGTGCTCGTGCAGGAAATTCCCCAGAAGTTCGGGCGCGATGTCCGCGCCTTCGCCGACGGCACCAACACGGCCATCCTGTTCGGCGCAGTGGGCGGCACGATCACGTCCGATGGGCGCGTGATCGACTACACCAACAGCCTGTTCGGCATCACGCCGGGCCAGAACGGACTCTATCGCTACGACAAACATCACCTCGTGCCGTTCGGCGAATTCGTGCCCTGGGGCTTCCGCTGGTTCGTCAATCTCATGAACATCCCGCTCGGCGACTTCGCGCGCGGGGCGCCCGTGCAGCCGCCCTTCCGCGTGCACGGTGAGCTCGTGGCCGTGAACATCTGCTACGAGGACATCTTCGGCGAGGAAATCGCGCGCACCGTGCGCGAGAGCCCGACCTCGCCGGGCATCCTGATCAACTCGACGAACCTCGCGTGGTTCGGCGACACCATCGCGCTCGACCAGCACCTGCAGATCGCGCGCATGCGCTCGCTCGAAACCGGCCGCCCGATGCTGCGCGCGACCAATACGGGCGCCACCGCCGCCATCGACGCGAAAGGCCGCGTGATCGCGCGTTTGCCAACGTTCACGGTGGGCTCGCTCGACGTGAAGGTGGAAGGCACGAGCGGCTTCACGCCCTACGTGACGAGCGGCAACAATACGGTGATCGCCGTTTCGTTGCTGCTGCTGGCGCTCGGCTTCGCGTTCGGACCGGCCTTCAAGGGCGCGAAAGAGCGCAAGCCGGCGAACGAAAAATAAGCCGCGCGCAAAGCACACGCAACCTCGCGCCGACGACGCAACCATACCGCTGCCGGCCGCCCGAACCCCGTCCAGGTCTCAAGGCTCCGGCAATCCGGTAAAATTCGACGTTTTAGCACCTGGCCGCCTCACGGCCCGGGCCACGCAAGGGGAAGGGGCAAGGCTGAGCATCGCCGCCCCGCCGGCGCGCTCGCCTGGCTCCGGCCGCCGCATTCCGCCCCCGAAAGCCCGAAAGACACTGCAGGCACACATGCTCACGTTTCAGCAAATCATCCTGACGCTCCAGTCTTACTGGGACAAGCAGGGCTGCGCACTGCTCCAGCCGATCGACATGGAAGTCGGCGCCGGCACCTCGCACGTCCACACCTTCCTGCGCGCAATCGGCCCCGAGCCGTGGCGCGCGGCCTACGTGCAGCCTTCGCGCCGCCCGAAGGACGGCCGCTACGGCG
This sequence comes from Paraburkholderia sp. BR10937, assembly GCF_040965695.1. Classification (NCBI taxonomy): domain Bacteria; kingdom Pseudomonadati; phylum Pseudomonadota; class Betaproteobacteria; order Burkholderiales; family Burkholderiaceae; genus Paraburkholderia; species Paraburkholderia sp. BR10937. The sequence continues at coordinate 38,491 of NZ_JBFRCL010000040.1, read as the reverse complement.
AGAACCCGAACCGTCTGCAGCACTACTACCAGTACCAGGTGGTGCTCAAGCCCGCGCCGGAGAACATTCTCGACCTGTACCTCGGCTCGCTCGAGGCGCTCGGCTTCGACCTGAAGCAGAACGACGTGCGCTTCGTCGAAGACGACTGGGAGAACCCCACGCTCGGCGCCTGGGGCCTCGGCTGGGAAGTGTGGCTCAACGGCATGGAAGTCACGCAGTTCACCTACTTCCAGCAGGTGGGCGGCATCGACTGCAAGCCGGTGCTCGGCGAAATCACCTACGGTCTCGAGCGTCTCGCGATGTATCTGCAGAAGGTCGAGAACGTCTACGACCTCGTCTGGACCGAGTGGGAAGAGCAAGGCCCGAACGGCCCGGAAATGCGCCGCCTCACCTACGGCGACGTCTACCATCAGAACGAAGTCGAGCAATCGACCTACAACTTCGAGCACGCGAACGTCGACCTGCTGTTCACGTTTTTCAACGCGTACGAAGCCGAAGCGAAGCGCATGATCGATCTGCAGCTCGCGCTGCCCGCCTACGAACTCGTGCTCAAGGCCGGCCACACGTTCAACCTGCTCGACGCGCGCGGCGCGATCTCCGTGACGGAGCGTGCAGCGTACATCGGCCGCATTCGCGCGCTGTCGCGCAGCGTGGCGCAGTCGTACTACGAGTCGCGCGAAAAGCTCGGCTTCCCGATGCTCGGCAACCCCGTGCACGGCGTGCCAGGCCTCACCACCGACGAACAGGACGCCGCGATGCCCGCCTGGGCGCCGCCGCTGAAGGTCGAACGCAAGTTCGACGAGGCATGACCGGATCTCAAGAACAATGACGCAAGCTCATCACGCCACTCTCCTCGTCGAACTGCTGACCGAGGAACTGCCGCCGAAGGCCCTCGCGCGCCTGGGCGACGCGTTCGCCGAAGGCATCGCGCAGCGCCTCGCCGCGCGCGACCTGATCGAAGGCGATCTCTCGTTCGAACGTTACGCGACGCCGCGCCGCCTCGCCGTCACGATCAGGAACGTGCGCAGCGTCGCGCCCGAAAAGCAGGTGCGCGAAAAGGTGCTGCCCGTTTCGGTCGCGCTCGACGCCAACGGCCAGCCCACCGCGCCGCTCGCGAAGAAGCTCGCGGCGCTCGGCTTCCCCGATTTCCCCGTGAGCGACCTCGAGCGCGCGAGCGACGGCAAGAACGAAGCGTTCTTCCTGCGCTACTCGGCGCCGGGCGCCACGCTCGCCGACGGCCTGCAAGCCGTGCTCGACGAAGCGCTCGGCAAGCTGCCGATCCCGAAGGTCATGACCTACCAGCGTCCGGACGGCAGCAACGTGCAGTTCGTGCGTCCGGTGCATCGCCTCACGGTGCTGCACGGCGACCAGATCGTGCCGGTCACGGCATTCGGCGTCGACGCCGACGACACCACGCGCGGCCACCGCTTCCTCTCCGAAGGCCTGATCGCCATCCAGCACGCCGACGAGTACGCGCACACGCTCCAGCACAAGGGCTTCGTGATCGCGAGCTACGCCGATCGCCGCGAGTCGATCCGCGCGCAACTGATCGAACAGGCTGGCAGCGACAAGGTCGTCATGCCCGAGTCGCTGCTCGACGAAGTGAATTCGCTCGTCGAATGGCCGGTCGTGTACGCGTGCAAGTTCGAGGACGAATTCCTGCAAGTGCCGCAGGAATGCCTGATCCTCACGATGCAGACGAACCAGAAGTACTTCGCGCTCACCGACGACCAGGGGCGGCTGCGCTCGCGCTTCCTGATCGTCTCGAACATCGCGACGCAAACGCCCGACGAGATCGTCGAGGGCAACGAGCGCGTGGTGCGCCCGCGTCTGGCCGACGCGAAGTTCTTCTTCGAACAGGACAAGAAGAAGCCTCTCGCCGACCGTGTACCGCTGCTCGCGAACGTGGTGTATCACAACAAGCTCGGCTCGCAGCTGCAGCGCGTGGAGCGCCTCGAAGCGCTCGCCGGCCGGATCGCCTTGATGTGCAGCGCTGACATCGCGCTCGCGGAACGCGGCGCGCGCCTCGCGAAGGCCGACCTTTTGACCGACATGGTGGGCGAGTTCCCCGAGCTGCAAGGCACGATGGGCACCTACTACGCGCGCCACGACGGCGAGCCCGAAGAAGTGGCGATTGCGTGCTCCGAGCACTACCAGCCGCGCTTCTCCGGGGACGCCCTGCCCGCCACCACCACGGGCACGATCGTCGCGCTCGCGGACAAGCTGGAAACGCTCGTCGGCATCTGGGGCATCGGCCTCGCGCCGACAGGCGAAAAGGACCCGTTCGCGCTGCGCCGTCACGCGCTGGGCGTGCTGCGTATTCTCGTCGAGAAGCAGTTGCCGCTCGACCTCGTCGAGCTGCTGCGCACCACCTCCGCGCAATTTGCCGGCGTCGAGGCCGTGACGGAGTCGACCCAGGCCATCTACGAGTTCTGCATGGACCGCCTGCGCGGCATGCTGCGCGAACGCGGCTTCGCGGCCACCGAAGTGGACGCGGTGCTCGCGCTGAACCCCACGCGCTTCGACGACATCGTCTCGCGTCTCGACGCAGTGCGCGAATTCGCAGCGCTCGCGGAAGCGGCCTCGCTCGCGGCGGCCAACAAGCGCATCTCGAACATCCTCAAGAAGTCCGAGGGTGCGGAAGATGCCGGCGTGCAGATCGGCCTTTTCGTCGAATCCGCCGAGAAGGCGCTCTTCGCACAGCTCGAACAGGTCGCGCCGCGCGTGGAAACGCAACTCGCCGCACGCGAGTACACGGGCGCGCTCACCGCGCTCGCGGCGCTGCGCGAGACCGTGGACACGTTCTTCAACGACGTGATGGTCAACGCCGAAGACCCGGCGCTGCGGGCGAACCGCCTCGCGCTGCTCAAGGCGCTGCATCGCCAGATGAACAGCGTCGCGGACATCTCGCGGCTCGCTGCATAAGCGGAACTGAGCGAAACGCCATGCCGACCAGCACCACCAGAAAACTCGTGATCCTCGACCGCGACGGCGTGATCAACCTCGACTCCGACGCGTTCATCAAGTCGCCGGACGAATGGGTCGCGATACCCGGCAGCCTCGAAGCGATCGCGCGCCTGAACCAGGCGGGCTATCGCGTCGCGGTGGCGTCGAACCAGTCGGGCATCGGACGCGGACTGTTCGACATGGCCGCGCTCAACGCCATGCACGCGAAGATGCACCGCCAGGCGGCGGCCGTGGGCGGTCGCATCGACGCCGTGTTCTTCTGCCCGCACACGGCGCAGGACCATTGCGAGTGCCGCAAGCCGCAGCCGGGCATGCTCAAGATGATCGCGGAACGCTTCGAGATCGAACCGGCCGATACCCCGGTGGTGGGCGACTCGCTGCGCGACCTGCAGGCGGGCGCGGCGCTCGGCTTTCGCACGCACCTGGTGCGTTCGGGCAAGGGCGAGAAGACGCTCGCCGCGGGCGGTTTGCCCGAAGGCACGCTGATCCACGACGACCTGCGCGCTTTCGCGCTCGACTTTCTCGCGAACGTCCCTGCGTAAAGGCGCAGGCGGCACACGCGAACATTCAACCGGCTCGACCGATGCGCTTTCTCCGCTCCCTGCTGCTGTTCATCTACTTCATCGTCTACACGATGCCGTACGCGACGGCGTGCTTTATCGCGTTCCCGTTCCTGAACGCAACGCGGCGCTACTGGATGGCCGTGGGCTGGTGCCGCTCCACGCTGTTCGTTGCGCGCCACCTCAATGGCATTCGCTACCGCATCGAAGGCATGGAAAACCTGCCCAACGGGCCGGCCGTGCTGCTCGCGAAGCACCAGTCCGCATGGGAGACGCTGGCGTTCCCCGCGCTCATGCCGCGGCCGCTGTGCTACGTGTTCAAGCGCGAACTGCTGTTCGTGCCGTTCTTCGGCTGGGCGCTGGGCATGCTGAAGATGGTTCACATCAACCGCAAGGAAGGCAAGAACGCGTTCACCTCGGTGATCCGCCAGGGCAAGCAGCGCATGGCCGAAGGCGCATGGGTGATCATGTTCCCCGAAGGCACGCGCATCCCGGTGGGCAAGCAGGGCAAGTACAAGACCGGCGGCCCGCGCTTCGCCATCGAAACGGGCGCGCCCGTGGTGCCGATCGCGCACAACGCGGGCCACGTCTGGCCCCGAAACTCGTTCATCAAATATCCGGGTATAGTCACGGTGTCGATCGGCAAGCCGATCGAGACGACCGGACTCACGCCCGACGAAGTGAACACGCGCGTGGAAACGTGGATCGAAACGGAAATGCGGCGGATCGATCCTGAGGCATATCGCGAAACGGATGGCGCAGCGGCGAAAGCGGCACGGATTTGAGGCGCAGGGCGGGCTCAATCGCATCGCGCGAAGCGTCGTGGCGCGGATGTGGGCGCTGCTCGCCGCACGGCTTAGCGCGCCGCGCGACACGGCGCCAGCAGCCCCGCGCAAACGCCCCGCGAACGGCACACGTCCACGCCACGCACGCCCATCCGCACCAGGCCTGACGATGCAGAAGTCCCCCACGCCGCGCCCAAACGCGGCACTCGACAACCGGCAGCTCGACTTGCCGCTCTTTGCTGAACCGGCGCCTGTTGTGGCGCCTGATGCGTCCTCCCCCACTCTCACACCGCAGCCCGGAACTCCGCTGTCGCCCGAAAAGCCCGGCAAGGCACCGCTTGCGCCCGATGGCACGCGGCTGCGTACTGTCGTGCTCGGCGCGCGCACGCTGCACTACCGGCTCAAGCGCTCGTCGCGCAAGTCGATCGGGTTCGTGATCGATGGTACCGGGCTCAGCATCACGGCGCCCCGGTGGGTCACAATCGCTGATATCGAAACCGCTATCGCCGAGAAGCAGCGGTGGATCTTCGCCAAGATCGCCGAATGGCAGACGCGCACGGAGCAGCGCGCCTTGCCGCGCGTGGAATGGAGCGACGGGGCTGAACTGCCTTTTCTTGGCAAGCCGATTACGGTGAAGCTGGGGGCTTCTTTGCTCGCGTTCGATCACGAGACGCGCGTGCTTGCTTTGCCGCTGCCGCCTCACGCCGACGCGCAGCAGATCAAGGACCGCGTGACTGGGTGGCTGCAGGGTGAAGCGACGCGGATTTTTGGCGAGCGGCTCGAGGTGTATGCCGAGAAGCTTGGGGTTTCGTTCCGGTCTTATGCGCTTTCTTCGGCGGCGACGCGGTGGGGCAGCTGTTCAAGCGAAGGGAGGATTCGCTTGAACTGGCGGCTGATTCATTTTCCGCTCTCCGTTGTTGACTACGTGGTGGCGCATGAGCTCGCGCATTTGCGCGAGATGAATCACAGCCCGAGGTTCTGGCAGACGGTGGAGTCGATTTTTCCGGAATTTCGCGAGGCGAGGAAGCAGCTTAAGCAACATCCGCCGGAGATGGTGCCGGGGATGTGATATCCCCATTGCGAGTTCGCGAATTGAAGTTGAATTTCAATTCATTCGCAGTTCGAAGCAATTCACTGAAGAAGCAGGCTGGATTGCCAGCCTGTACTACCAACGTCCTTACTTCTTCCGCTGAATGAACTCGATCTTGTACCCATCCGGATCGGTCACGAACGCGATCACCGTAGTCCCATGCTTCATCGGGCCGGCTTCGCGCACCACGGTCCCACCCTGTTCCTTGATCTTCGCGCAGGCAGCGTAGGCATCCTCCACCTCGACCGCCAGATGGCCGAAGCCGGTCCCAAGATCGTACGAAGCGGTATCCCAGTTATGCGTCAGTTCGATCACGGTGCCGTCGCGCTCGTCCGTGTACCCGACGAAGGCCAGCGTGAACTTGCCATCGGGGTAGTCTTCGCGGCGCAGCAGTTTCATGCCGAGCAGTTCGGTATAGAACTTGATCGAGCGATCGAGGTCGCCGACCCGGATCATCGTGTGCAGCAGGCGCATGGTGTACTCCGTTTTGCCGTCGTCAAAAAACGGACTGTACCAAAAACACGCCGGCCCTGCCGGCGCCGGCAAGATACGCCGATTTGCTCTAGCATGGACGCCATCCCGAAATTGCCGCGGCAATTTCGCCAGCCAGGCGTAAGCAAACGCGCAAGCAACGAACATAAGGATCAAGGAGTAGACATGCGAATTCTGGTAGTCGGTGCGGGTGCCACGGGCGGCTATTTCGGCGGCCGGCTCGCCGCTGCGGGGCGTGACGTGACGTTTCTGGTACGCGAGGCGCGCGCCGCGCAACTGCGCGAAGCGGGGCTCGTCATCCGCAGTCCAGCGGGCGATCTGACGCTGCGCGACGTCAAGACCGTCACGCGCGAAGCGCTCGAGTCGCAAGGCGGCCAGCCGTTCGATCTCGTACTGCTGAGCTGCAAGGCCTACGACCTCGACAATGCCATCGATTCGTTCGCCGCAGCCGTCGGCCCGAACACGTTGATCCTGCCGCTGCTCAACGGCATGCGTCATCTCGAAGTCCTGCAGGCGCGCTTCGGTACGCAGGCGGTGCTGGGCGGTGTCTGCCTGATCGCGTCCACGCTCAACGACAAGCGCGAGATCGTGCATCTGAACGACGTGCAGGCCATCACGTTCGGCGAACTCGGCGGCGGCGTCTCGGCGCGCGTGCAAGCCGTGGCGGATCAGTTCGGCAATGCCGGCTTTCACGTCAAGGCGAGCGATCACATCCTTCAGGAGATGTGGGAGAAGTGGGTGTTCCTCGCGTCGCTCGCGGGCAGCACGTGTCTTTTCCGTGCGCCCATTGGCGTGATTCTCGCCACGCCCGACGGCGCCGCGATCATCGAGCGCCTGTTCGCCGAATGCCGCGCGATCGCAGCCGGCCACGGCCACGCCGTGCGCGACAGCTTCCTCGAGCGTTCGCGGGCGATGCTGTTCGCCAAGGGTTCGTCGCTCACCGCCTCGATGCTGCGCGACGTGCAGAACGGTTCGCGCATCGAGGCCGATCACGTGCTCGGCGACCTGATCCAGCGTGGCGGCGCGGCACAGCACGCGTCGAGCGAGCTTTCGGTGCTGCGCGTCGTCTACAGCCAGCTCAAGGCCTACGAGGCGCAGCGCGCCGAGGCGGCCTGAGCGACAGGCAGCGCGCCGGCAACGCGGCGCGCCACGCGCACATCACGCGCCGCCAGCCCCTTCCAGCGCCTGCGCGAGGCTCACATACTCCTCGACGGGCACTTCCTCGGCGCGGCGCGCCAGGTCGAAGCCCAGCGCGTCGAAGTCGAGGCGCTCGCGGTAATCGCTGAGCGTGTTGCGCAGCATCTTGCGGCGCTGTGAGAAGGCGGCCGTCACGAGTTCGCCGAGCATGGCGTCGTTCACCTTCGGCAGTTCGTGCGGCGCGTAGGGAATCATGCGCACGATCGCCGAATCCACCTTGGGCGGCGGCTGGAACGATTCGGGCGGCACGTCGATCAGCTTGTCGATCACATAGCGGTACTGGAGCATCACCGTGAGACGGCCGAACGCCTTGCTGCCCGGCTCCGCCACCATGCGCTCGACCACTTCGTTCTGCAGCATGAAGTGCTGGTCGATCACGCGCCCGGCGAACGTGGTGAGGTGAAACAGCAGCGGGCTCGAAATGTTGTACGGCAGGTTGCCGACAATGCGCAGCGAGGGCTTCTCGCCCGGCGCCGCGAGCGCGCCGAAGTCGAACGCGAGCGCGTCGCCCGCGTGGAGTTCGAGCAGCGGGCCGAACTTCTTCGTGAGGCGCGCGATCAGGTCGCGGTCCAGCTCGACCGCGTGCAGCGGCGATTCAGGCGTGGCGAGCCGTTCGATGAGCGGCTCGGTGAGCGCGCCGAGACCCGGCCCGATTTCGACCATGCGCTCGCCGCGCTGCGGGCGGATGACGTCGACGATCGAATCGATCACGCCCGTGTCGACGAGGAAGTTCTGGCCGAAGCGCTTGCGCGCGAAGTGGCCCTGGTGCTGTCTGCTGCTATTGGACATCTTCTCTGGAATCAATCAGATGGCGCGCCGGTGGCGCGCCATCGAAACGGCGGTGTCGAGGGCGGCGATCAGGCTCCCCGCGTCCGCGCGGCCAGTGCCGGCGAGGTCGAGCGCGGTGCCATGATCGACCGAGGTGCGCACGATCGGCAAGCCGAGCGTGACGTTGATGCCTTCGCCGAACGTCGCGTATTTCAGGACCGGCAGGCCCTGGTCGTGGAACATCGCCAGCACGCAGTCCGCGTCCTTGAGGTAGCGCGGCTGGAACAGCGTGTCGGCGGGGTACGGGCCGCGCGCGTCGATGCCTTGCGCAGCGGCGGCGGCCAGCGCCGGCGAAATCGTGTCGATTTCCTCGCGCCCCAGGTAGCCATTCTCGCCCGCATGCGGGTTGAGGCCGGTCACGAGGATGCGCGGCAGCGGCACGCCGAAATGATGGCGCAGGTCATGATCGATGATGCCAAGGGTTTCGACGAGCCCCTCGACGGTGAGCGCCGCCGACACGTCTTTGAGCGGCAAATGCGTCGTGGCGAGCGCCACGCGCAGCGGGCGCGCGCCGGTGCCCGCCAGCATCATGACCACGCGCGGCGTGTGCGTGCGTTCGGCGAGGTATTCGGTGTGGCCGGTGAACGGCACGCCAGCGTCGTTGATGGTGCTCTTTTGCAGCGGCGCGGTGACGATGGCGTCGAACTCGCCGGCCAGTGCGCCGTCGATGGCGCGGTCGAGCAGCGCCAGCACATAGCGGCCGTTGGCGGCGTCGAGCTTGCCGGGCCTGGCGGGCGTGGCGAGCGCCACATGCTCGACCTGCACCGGCTGGTTTGCCAGCAACGCGGCCCAGTCGACGCTCGCGGCCTGCGCGCGCGCTTCGAGCAGCGCACTGTCGCCGAGCACGACGAACTGCGCGTCGGGCCAGTGCGCCGAGGCGCCCGCCAGCGCGGCGGCGGTCAGCTCGGGGCCGACGCCGGCCGGCTCACCCGTGGTGATGGCAATGCGGATCGGCCCCGCCCTCCGCGGAGCCGGCGACGACGATGCGGAGGCGTTCATGGCTCGATCCCTTGATGACTCTTAGTTGTGCGGCGGCGTCATGCCGGCGATCTTGTAATCGACGTAGGCACTGTCGCGCAGCTGACGCAGCCAGTCGGCGTAGGCCTGCTCCGCCTTGCGCTGGCCGATGGCCTGGCGCGCGAGTTCCATTTGCTGCGCGATCGAGCCTTCGGCGTCGCGGCGGCCCAGCACCTGGATCAGGTGGTAGCCGTACTCGGTGCGCACCGGCTCGCTCAGCTGGCCGTCCTGCAGCGTATTCATGGCGCGCTCGAATTCAGGCACGGTCTCACCCGGGCTGATCCAGCCGAGGTCGCCGCCCTGCGAGGCCGAGCCGTCCTGCGAATAGGTGCGCGCGAACTTTGCGAAGTCGCCGCCCGCCGCGATTTCCTGGCGGATTTCGAGCAGCTTCTGGCGCGCCTGGGGCTCGGACATGCCGTCGCCCACGCGCAGCAGGATGTGGCGCACGTGCGTTTGCACGAGCTTGGGCGCGTCGGCGGCCGTGCCCTGGCCCTGGCGGCGCTCGACGAGGCGCACGACCTCGAAGCCGTCGTTGGTGCGGATCACCGAGGGGTTCACCTCGCCCGGACGCAGCGTGGAAGCGGCGGTCACGAATTCGGGCGGCAGCTTCGACTGCGGCAGGAAGCCCATGTCGCCGCCCTTGCCCGCGTCGCTCGCCTGCGAGTTCGACTTCGCGAGGCTCTCGAACTTGCTACCCGACTGCGCTTCCTTGAGCAGCGCATTGGCCTTCGCCTGCGCGGCTTCGATGTCGGTTTCCGAGGCGTTCAGCGGCGCCTTGATGAAGATGTGCTGGAAGTGCAGGTCGCTCGACTGGCCCGCGTTCGGTCCGCGCTGGCTCGCGATGTAGTTCGCGACTTCGGCGTCGGACACCGTGACCTTGCTGTCCACTTCCTTCTCGCGCAGCTTCGAGAGCGTGAGCTCCGTACGTGCGTCGCGCGTGAACGTGGTCCAGGGCACGCCGGCCGCCTCGATGCGCGCGCGATAGGTGGCGAGATCCATACCGTTGGCCTGGGCGAGGCGCTCCAGCGTGCGCTGCACGGCGGCGTCGTCGACGGTGATGCCGTCTTCCTTGGCCTTCTGGAGCTGAATGCGCTCGAGCACCATCTGGTTGAGCACCTGCGCGCGCAACTGCTCGTCGGGCGGAACCGGCGCGTTCTGCTGCTGCAGCCGGTGAGCAATCATTTCGGCGCGGCTGTCGAGCTCGCGCTGCGTGATCACGCCGTCATTGACGACTGCGGCGATCGTGTCGACCGTCTGGCCGTTGCCAGCCGGGAGACCTTGAGCTTGCGCCGGCGCGGCCGGCAACACGCCTGCAACGGCGAAGAGACTCGCAGCGTACGCTGCCAGGCGAAGCTTTTTCATGATTCCCACAGATACTCCAATGTTGGCGGGCACGCTTCGCCCGTCTCTATGCAACCGACACCGCGTTGCCCCGAGGCGCAAGCAAAGCGCTCCGGATCACGCGTTATTGATAATCAGTGAAGCGCGAGTCCGGCGGCGCCTGACCCGGCAGCTGCGTGTACCCCGGCACTGCCGTGCGGAACGCCGCCACCAGCCCGTTGTCGACGTTCGACAGTCCCTTGAGCGTAAGCTGCGCGAGAAACCGCGTTGACGAATTCGGCGTGCCCGACGTATTGAGCCCGTTCGCGTAACGCTGCAGGCCGACCCCGAGCACCCAGCAGTCGGCGTCGTACTGCATGCCGACCAGGCCGTCGACGATCCGATGGCCGTTCAGATCGTAGTTGAAGCGGCCCACGGCGTACACCCGGTGCGAGAACGGCCATTGAGCCGAGATCAGAACCTGATTGATCGGCTGGAAGTCGAGCGTCGTGTTCGCGCGCGTGTAGCGGTAGGCCACGTTCAGCACGCGGCTCGTTCCCGGGCTGTACCCGAAACCGATGCTCGCCTTGGTGAGCTGGTTGCTGTCGGCATTATATTGGAACGCCGTTTCCGAAGCGAAACCGGCCCCGATTTTCAGGGCGGCGCCCGCAATCAGGTCCGAATGCGTCGCCTGACTCGTGCTTTCGCCCGAGTTGAGCGTGACGCGCTGATCCTGGAAGTAGTACTGCTGCGCGATCACGAAACGCGCGCGCTCGTCGCCCGAAGCCGGGTCGATGAAGCGCGTGGTCAGCGCGGCCGTCAGGCGGTTCGCGTCGGCGATGCGGTCGTTGCCGACGAAGGTGTTCGGCGTGAAGATTTCCGCGAGGCCGAAGTCCGACTCGGCGGTATCGAAAAGGGGCGCGAACTGCTGGTTGCGGTACGGCGTGTACACGTAGTACAGGCGCGGTTCCAGTGTCTGGATGTAATCCTGACCGAACAGGTGGACCGAGCGGTCGAATACGAGGCCCGTGTCGAAACTGAAGGTCGGGATCGATTCGGTGAAGCTCTTCGGCGTGCCGACCGGCGAGCCGAAGGTCGTGCCCGCCGGGCCGATGTTGCTCAGGTTGTACGACGCGAAGTGCCACTGTACCTTCGGCGTGACGAAGTAACCCGGACCCATCAGGGAGTACGACACGTACGGGTTGAAGACGACGCGGTCGCCTTCGGTCGCATTGTCTTCCGTGATGCGGAAGCGCGAGTAGTCGGCTTCCATGCCGTAGTCGAAGCCGCCGACGTTGTACTTCGCGTACTTCACGTTCAACTGCGGCTCACGGCCATAGGGCGGCGTCGACGACTCGACCGTCTGCCAGTGCTGGTAGCGGCCCAGCACGGACCACGGCCCGTTGTTGTACGTGAGGCCGGCTTCCTGCTGGTACAGCGTCTGCGTACCGTTCAGGAACTGGTTGGCCGGCGACGACAGGTCCGACGGATAGGTGTTGTCCGAGACCTTGTTGTAGTAGACGTAACCGCCGAACCCGTTGCCGAAGTTCTGGTTGTGCTGGATGAACAGCGCGTAGCGGTTCGTCTTCGTAATCGCGTCGTCCGGCAGGAAGGTCCCGGTGATCGAGCCCGAGTAATTCGTCGAGAGATACCGGTAGTTGCCCTGCAGGAACACGCCGCGCTTCGAGATGATCTCGGGCGTGAACGTGAAGTCGCGGTTCGGCGCGATGTTGAAGTAATACGGCAGCGAGATTTCGTAGCCGTTCGTCGAGCTGACCGAGAACGTCGGCGGCAGCAGGCCGCTGCGGCGGTCGCCCGAAAGCGGGAACGACAGCCACGGGCTCGCGAAGATCGGCACGTCCTGGAAGAACAGCACGGCGTTGTGCGCGACGCCTTCGTCGCTGCCGGTGTCGAAATCGAACTCGCTGCCCTTGATGTACCAGGCCGGATTGGTCGAGCAGTGGCACGCGGTGTAGGTGCCGGTCGTGAGCACCGAGCGCTCGCTGTCCAGCAGGTCGGCGCGCGCGGCGCTGCCCGAGCCGCCCGTGAGCGTGAAATGGTACTTCGGCGCGGGCATGAAGCCCTCGTTCGCCTCGACCTTCAGATGCGCCTCGGGCCCCGAGAACGTCGTGCCGTTCTGCACGACCGTGACATTGCCGTAGGCATTGGCCATGTCGGTGTCCTGGTCGTAGTGCAGGGCGTCGCCCTTCACCACGTTCGAACCCTGACGCAGCTCGGACGCGCCTTTCACGGCGAGGTCGGTGTCCACCGTGCCCGTCGTCGAATCGCCGAGCACGAACGTCGCCGGGTGCTGGCCGGACGCATTGGGATGATCCTCGAGTTGCGGCGCGAGCCGCAGGCTCCACGGGCCGTCGAGCTGCTCGGGCTGCGCGGCCGCGCCCGAGAGCTGGGCGTGCGCGAGCGCGGGCACCAGACCCGGTACGGCCAGGAGTGCCGCGATGAGCCGCCGCTTGCCCGGCACGCCGTCGTCACTAGGGGAGATCGTCTGGAAAAACTGTCTGGGCGGCATGTATGGTTTTGGCGAATCGGCCCGGCCGCCTGCCCTCTCCATGATGGTGGCCCGCCTGGGCACCCGCCTCCCGATGAACCGGATCGAGGCCGGGCTGCAAACAAATAATTACAATTCATCGCCCCCCTGGAGCGACGATGAATGCGGCGAGCGAACCGTCATGCGGGCTTTGGCGCGAGTCGCGTCAAAAAAGTCGTGGGGTATTATATGGCAAGACGTTGATCCACTGATTTTGCCTCTGGCTTTCATGACCTTTTCTGCCGCGCATTCTCCCGCCGCTGCCCCTGGCGCCTCTCCGACCGACAATCGCCGCGACCTGCTCGCCGCCTGGCTCGGCAGCCACGCCGGCCAGTACGCCCTCGACCTCGCAACGCTCGCCCCGGCCTCGGCCGACGCGAGCTTTCGGCGCTATTTCCGCCTCGCGAGTGCGGGCGCGCACGGCGCGTCGCTGATCGCCGTCGACGCCCCGCCGCCCGAAAAAAGCCGCGAATTCGCCCAGATCGCACAGCTGCTCGAGGCGGCCGGCGTACACGTGCCGCGCGTGCTCGAAGCCGATTTCGACGCGGGCTTCATGCTCGTGACCGATCTCGGCACCGCGCCCTACCTGAATGCGCTGCAGGAAGCCGGCCCGGGCGCGCGCTCGCGCGAACTGATGCGCCACGCCATCGACGCGCTGATCCGCTGGCAGCTCAGTTCGCGGCCGGGCGTGCTGCCGGAGTTCGACGAAGCTTTCATGCGCCGCGAGATGGAGCTGATGCCCGAGTGGTATCTGGAGCGCCATCTTGGCCGCAAGGTGGACGAAGCCACGCGCGGCGTGCTCGAGCGCACCTTCGCCCTGCTCGTGGCGAGCGCCCGCGCGCAGCCGCAAAGCTTCATGCTGCGCGATTTCATGCCCCGCAACCTGATGATCGCCACGCCCAACCCCGGCGTGCTCGACTTCCAGGACGCCGTGTACGGCCCGATCACCTACGATGTCGTCTCGCTGCTGCGCGACGCGTTCCTGAGCTGGGACGAGGAGTTCGAACTCGACTGCTTCGCGCACTACTGGGAGCGCGCGAAGAAGGCGGGACTGCCCGTCGATGCCGACTTCGGCGAGTTCTACCGCCAGCTCGAGTGGATGGGACTGCAGCGCCACATCAAGGTGCTTGGCCTGTTCTGCCGCATCAACTATCGCGACGCCAAACCGCATTACATGGCCGACCTGCCGCGCTTTCTCGCCTACGCGAGCAAGGTCGCGCACCGCTACCGCCCGCTCGCGCCGTTCGCGCGGCTCATCGACGAGCTGCAGGGCAGCGCCGTCGAAGTCGCTTACACCTTCTGAAACGGGCCGTCATGACCCAATCGAATCACACGCCGGCCACGGCGGGCCACGGCCGCACCGCCATGATCTTCGCCGCCGGACGCGGCGAGCGCATGCGCCCGCTCACCGACACCTGCCCGAAGCCGCTCCTCGCCGTGGGCGGCAAACCGCTCGTCGTGTGGCAGATCGAGCGGCTCGCCGCGGCGGGCTACACGCGCATTGTCATCAATCACGCATGGCTCGGCGCGCAGATCGAAGCCGCGCTCGGCGACGGCGCGCGCTTTGGCGTGACGCTCCACTACTCGCCCGAGCACGACGCGCTCGAAACGGCGGGCGGCATTGCCCACGCGCTGCCGCTCATCGAGTCGATGGGCACGCCCGAGGTGTTCCTCGCGGTGAGCGGCGACGTCTACAGCGCTTACGATTTCGCGCGCCTGAACACGCACGCGCAAGCGCTCGCGGCGCAAGCGCAGCCGGGTATGCATCTCGTGATGGTGCCGAACCCGCCGTTCCACCCGAAGGGCGACTTCGCGCTGGGCGCCGACGGCCGACTCGCGCTCGACGGCGCGCCGCGCTACACGTTCGGCAATATCGGCCTCTATGACACGCGCATGTTCCGCGATCTCGCTCCCGGCACGAAGCGCGCGCTCACGCCGTACTATCGCGAGGCGATTGCGCAAGGACGCGTGAGCGGCGAGCTATACGAAGGCGTCTGGGAAAACGTCGGCACGCCCGCGCAGCTCGAAGCGCTCGACGCCGCGCTGCGCAATTCGACCCGCGCGCATCACGGCTGAAACCCGCGACGCAAAGCGTCGTGCCAACGCCGGCGCGGCGGGCTCCTTCAGTTTCCACCCGCCGCCGGCAACTCCACCTGCCCCTGTTGTGACTGCGACTGGGGCGCCTCACCCGCCTTCTGCTGCTGAAGCGCCCACATCTGCGCATAGTGTCCGCCCGCGTGCAGCAATTGCGCATGCGTGCCGCGCTCGACGATGCGCCCATGATCCATCACGATGATCTGCTGTGCGTGCACGACGGTCGAGAGCCGGTGCGCGATCACGAGCGTCGTGCGCTCGCGCGCGATCTGGTCGAGTTCGTGCTGGATGGCGCGCTCCGAGCGCGAATCGAGCGCTGACGTCGCCTCGTCGAACAGCAGGATCGGCGGATTCTTGAGCAGCGTGCGCGCGATCGCCACACGCTGCTTCTCGCCGCCCGAAAGCTTGAGGCCGCGCTCGCCCACGGGCGTGTCGTAGCCCTTGGGCAGGCTCTCGATGAACGCATGAATGTGCGCCGCGCGCGCCGCCGCGATCACTTCCTCGCGGGTCGCCGTGGGCCGGCCATAGGCGATGTTGTAGTAGATCGAGTCGTTGAACAGCACCGTGTCCTGCGGCACGATGCCGATCGAGGCGCGCAACGAATCCTGCGTGACGTCGCGGATATCCTGGCCGTCAATCGTAATGGCGCCGCCGCTTTTGCCAGGATCGGTGCGATCGAGATCGTAGAAGCGGAACAGAAGCCGCGCGAGCGTGGACTTGCCCGAGCCGCTATGCCCCACCACGGCTGTGGTCGTGCCCGCCGCAATCGTGAAGCTCAGGTCGTGCAGAATCTGACGCGACGGCTCATACGCGAAGTTCACGTGCGCAAAGCGCACCTCGCCGCCGCGCACCGCAAGCGCCTGCGCGCCGGGCACGTCGGCCACTTCGCGCTCGACGGTGAGCAGCGTGAACATGCGGTCCATGTCGGTGAGGCTTTGCTTGAGCTCCCGATACACCACGCCGAGAAAATTCAGCGGAATGTAGAGCTGCAGCATGAAGGTGTTGATGAGCACGAGGTCGCCGAGCGTGAGCCGCCCCGCCATCACGCCCTGGGTGGCGCGCCAGAGGATGAACACGAGCCCGGTGCCGATGATCGCCTGCTGCCCGAAGTTGAGCGCGGAAAGCGAGTGCTGCGACTTGATCGCGGCCTGCCGGTAGCGGTGCAGGTTCTCGTCGTAGCGCTTCGTCTCCCACTCTTCGTTGCCGAAGTACTTCACGGTCTCATAGTTGATGAGCGAATCGATCGCGCGTGCATTCGCGCGCGAATCGAGCTCGTTCATCGTGCGGCGGAAATGCGTGCGCCACTCCGTCACCTTCACCGTGAACAGGATGTAGGCCACGAGCGCGATGAGCGTGACGATCGCGTAGTACGCCTCGTACTTCACCACGAAGAAGCCGAGCACGAGGCCCACTTCCACGAGCGTCGGCAGGATGCTGTAGAGCGAGTACGAAATGAGCTGCGTAATGCCGCGCGTACCGCGCTCGATATCGCGCGACATGCCGCCCGTCTGCCGTTCAAGATGAAAGCGCAGCGAGAGCGCATGCAGATGGCGGAACACTTTGAGCGCGAGCTGACGCACGGCGCTCTCGGTCACCTTCGAAAAGAGGATTTCGCGCAGTTCGGTGAACAGCGACGTCGACAGACGCACGATGGCGTATGCCACCACGAGCAGTCCGATGCCGCCCGCGAGCACGATGCCGGGTGCGTGCTCCGCACGGCCGAGCGCCGTGAGATGACGTACCGAGGCGAGACCGTCGACGATGTGCTTCATCACGATCGGCACGCCGAGGTTGGCCACCTTCGCGCCGATCAGGCAGGTGAGCGCGAACGCCACGCGCCATTTGTAGGCCGTGAGGTAAGGCAGCAGCGAAACGATCGTCTGCCAGTCGTTGCGCGGCCCGGTGGCGGGCAGCGCGGGTTCGTTGGAAGCGGGAAAGCGGCGCATGGGACGAGATGCCTGTGCCAGATGGCGCGCCAGGGCCGGTTCGGGGACCGGAAGCTGGCGCGGCGCAAACGGCGCGGCGAGTCAAGTGGGGCTGATGTGAGGTTCCTGGCGACGGGTTTCGCGAAGGTGGAGGGCCCTAATCGACCGCCCGCCGCGCCTTAGGCTTTCCCGTACAATTCCTGATCAACGTATTGTCGCAGAAGGCGGCGCGCGCCGCTGGGCGCCCCAGGCCCGCGCCGCAACGCCCTGCGCCGTTCGATCCCTTTTCATGGAAGCCCGATGACCGACTCCTTCCCGCTCCCCCAAAAATCGCCTGCGCTGCGCGTCGTGCCGCAGCCTTCGGACGCCAACGTTCACGGCGACGTCTTCGGCGGCTGGATCATGGCGCAAGTCGACATTGCCGGCTCGATTCCGGCGAGCCGCCGCGCCAACGGACGCGTCGCGACCGTCGCGGTGAACTCGTTCGTGTTCAAGCAACCGGTGTTCGTGGGTGATCTGCTGAGCTTCTACGCCGACATCGTCAAGACCGGCAACACCTCGGTGACCGTCGAGGTCGAGGTGTACGCGCAGCGCATGCGCCTCCAGGAGGAAGTCGTCAAGGTGACGGAAGCCACGCTCACCTATGTCGCGACCGGCGCGGACCGCCGCCCGCGTCAGCTGCCGCCTATCGAATAAAAGGCAACGCAGCCGCGAACGCCCGGCCGCGGCGCCGGGCTCACCCCGTCCATGCGAGCCCGGGCGCTTCCTCGTAGGTTGCGCTCGCGCGCAACAGTGCCGCGGCCTCGTCGCCGGGTAGCGGCGGCGCGAAGAAGTAGCCTTGCAGCTCGTCGCACGCGCGCTCGCGCAGGAAGGCGAACTGCGCCGAAGTCTCCACCCCTTCCGCGATCACCTGCAACTGCAGCTCGTGCGCCAGCGCGATGATGGCCGCCGTGATCGTTTCGTCGTCGCTGCTCGTGCCGATGTCGGCCACGAACGAGCGGTCGATCTTGAGCCGGTCCACGGGCAGGCGCTTCAGGTAGCTCAGGCTCGAATAGCCGGTGCCGAAGTCGTCGATGGCGATGCCGATGCCCAGCGCGTGCAGCTCGTTCAACATCGACACGGCCTCTTCGGCGTTGCGCATGAGCGTGCTCTCGGTCAGCTCGATTTCGAGCCAGCAGGCTTCGAGGCCGGTTTCCTGCAGCACGTCCTTCACGAGCTGCGCGATGTCGCGCTGGTGGAACGTCTTCGCCGAGAAGTTCACGGACACGCGCACGGGCGGCAGCCCCGCGAGCTGCCACGCACGATTCTGCCGGCAGGCCTCGCGCAGCACCCAGTCGGAAAGCGGGCCGATCAGGCCGCTCTCCTCGGCCACGGGAATGAACTGCGCAGGCGACACGAGCCCCACCTCCGGATCGCGCCAACGCACCAGCGCCTCCATGCCGATGATGCGCCCGCCCTCGATCTCCACCTGCGGCTGGTAGTGCAGCAGGAACTCGCTGTCGCGCAGCGCGCGGCGCAGGCGCCGTTCGAGATTCAGGCGCGCGCCCACATTCGCGTTCATTTCGGGCTCGAAAAACTGGAACGTGTTGCGGCCCATGTCCTTCGCGCGGTACATCGCGACGTCGGCCTTCTTCATGAGCGTTTCGGCGTCGTTGCCGTCCTGCGGGTAGACGCTTGCACCCATGCTGCAGCCCACATACAGCTCGGTGCCGTCGATCCACACGGGCTCCGAGATCAGCGAGCGCGCCCGCTCCATCCAGCCGATCAGCGACTTCTCGTCAATGGTGTCGGTGAGCACGATCACAAACTCGTCGCCGCCATGGCGCGCGACCGTGTCGGCCGTGCGCGTGCAGCGCTGCAGCCGCTCGGCCACCACGCCCAGCAGCCGGTCGCCCACGCTGTGGCCGAGACTGTCGTTGACGTTCTTGAAGCCGTCGAGGTCGATGAACACCACGGCCACGCCCGTGTCGTGCCGCTGCGCCGCGAGCAGTGCGTGCTGGAGACGGTCGCGCAGCAGGTTGCGGTTGGGCAGCAGCGTGAGGCTGTCGTAGTTCGCCTGGTATTCGAGCTGCTCCTGGTAGCGGATCAACTCGGTCACGTCGTTGATGATGCCGATGTGATGCGTGATGCGGCCATCGAGATCGGGCACCGGCGCGATCAGCAACTGGTTCCAGAAGAGCGCGCCGTCCTTGCGGTAGTTGCGCAGCACGGCGCTCACTTCGCGATTGGACAGCAGCGCCTTGCGCACTGCGATGAGGCCGTCCTGATCGCGGTCGTCGCGCTGCAGGAGGCGGCAGTCCTGGCCGATCACCTCGGCCGGATCGAAGCCCGTGATGCGGCGAAACGCCGGATTCGCGTACTCGATCAGATTGCTGCCGCCCGGGCCCGGCGCGGTGATCAGAATGGCGTTCACGCACGCGTCGAGCGCGCGGCTTTGCAGGCGCAGCGCGAGGTCGGCGCGCTTGCTTTCGGTGGTGTCCGAGTACGAGCCGAGCACGCCGATCACGCGGCCATCGCCGTCGAGCAGCGGCAGCTTGCTCGTGAGCGTCGTGCGGTGCAGGCCGTCGATCGTGTGGTTGTCCTCATAGTTGATGCGCGGCAGCCCCGACTCGATCACCTCGCGGTCCTGTTCGCGCATGCCGTCGGCGTAGGCGCGCCACGGCAGGTCGTCGTCGGACTTGCCGATGATCTGCTCGGGATACGCGAGGCCCGCGTCGCGCGCAAAGGTCATGTTGCAGCCGAGATAGCGCGACTGCGCGTCCTTCCAGAAGATGCGCTGCGGGATGTTGTCGATCACCGACTCGAGCATCTGGTTCGAGCGCTGCGCCTCCGCTTCGGCCTTGATCTGCTCGGTCACGTCGTCGGCGAGCACGAACACGGCGTCGCGGCCGAGGAAGGTGAGCGAATGATGCGAGATGTCGGCGCTGATGATCGAGCCGTCGCGGCGGCGATGGTGCCAGATGCCGGCCATCATGCGCACGTTCTGCGTGACCATGTCCGAGCGCGTGAGGTGTTGCTCGAGCCGCGAGACGTCCTCGGCGGGACGGATATCGCGGATCGTCATGGTGAGGAACTCTTCCTCGGTGTAGCCGTACTGCTGGATCGCAGCGGCGTTCACGGCGAGAAAGCGCAGCGTCTCGCGGTCGAACACGTACATCGGCACCGGATGCGCGTCGAACAGGCCCTGAAAGCGCTCGCTGCGCAGGCGCATGCCGCTCACGGCGCGCAGCTTTTCGCGGGCGGCGCTCTCGCGCGCGCCGAACATGTAGATGAGGAGCGTCGCGCCCGCGAGCATCGTCACGATCAGCAGCAACAGCGCGCGGCCGCCCGAGCGCGCCGAGTCGGCGAGCGCCGCGGCGAGCGCCAGGTCCTCCGCGCGCTGCAGCGACGCGAGCTGCCCGTCGAGCTGGTCCACGAGGTTGTCGATGCGGATGTATTCGCCGGCGAGCCACGCGGCCGTGGCGGGCGACGGCGTTGCCGGGTCAGGCAGCGCAGCGGCCGCAGTGATGGGGTTCTGGGCACCGTTCGTGACAGCCGGTGCCACCGTCAGGGTATCCAGCGTCGCGGCGCTCGCCGCCTCATCCGCCGCGGCGTGCAGTGGCAGGATCGTGCCGGTCACGACATGACCGGCCATGCGCGCGTCTGCGGTGTTGCCGGGTTGAGTCGTCTTCGCGGCGCCGGCGTTGCGGGCGAGCGCCTCGCGGCCCCCCCACGGCGCTGCGGGCGAGCGCGCGGCATTCGCGGGCATGGCCGTGCCGAATTCCTGGCTGGCCGCGCCATCAGCCGGCACAACCTGCGCTGCCACGGTCCCGCTCGCCCCCGCCGCCACGGCCGCCTGCCCGCGCTCGTCGGCGACGCGCTGCCCGGCGCGCGCAAGCGTCACGTCGATCTCACTCGCAATCGTGGCGCCCTGCCCCGCCAAGGCGTCGAAGCCGGCTGCGAGGTCGGCGTTGCCGGCCAGCTCCGCGCGCAGGGCGCGGGTGGTTTCGTCGAGCATGGCGGTGCGCGCGGCGTGCGCGGCGGCTGACTCCGGCTGGCCCTGCACGGCGAAACGGCCCAGCGCGCTCACGCCGCTGCCAAGCGCGTCGCGATAGCGGTCGAGGTCGTGACGGATCGTCGCCGCCTGGCTCGCGCGCTGGTCGATCTCGCGCTGACCGTCGATCTGCGTCCAGGCGACAAAAGCGTTCGCGCCAACGGCCGCCGCGACGACAGCCAGATTAATGAGTTGGCGCTTCGAAAAAAGAAGGTTCATGAATGCCGAGCGTCGTTCGCGCCCGCGCCGTGAGCGCGGGATGATGGGTCACGACTGCGCGCGACCGGTCGGCGCCTGACGCGCCAACCCGAAATAACGGCAGGGCCGGCCGGGTCTTGAGGGTCAATGTGGAGAAAGAAGCGGAAAACGACGCGCGGCGGCGCGAGGCTGCCGCGGTCAGCGGGAATCGGGTAGGGATCGGCGATGAATCGTGGCGGGCAGACGCGGCGGGAATCAGCGGCTGGAAATCACCGCGGCACCGCCAGCCCGAACTCGTGCATCGCCGGCGCGAAGTCGTGATTGCTCTCGGGCTTGCGCGCGAGCTTCGCGAGCACGTAGCGCTGGAACGGATCGAGCTGCGCCCAGTCCTCGAGGCCGGGCGCCTGCAGGCTGGCAAGCTCGGACTGCAGCGCAATGCCGCCGGGCACCGCATTCACGTCGCGCCAGGCCGGCGCTTCTTCGGGCGCGAACCATTCGGGTTCGACGTTCGCGTGCGTGCGCATCATCTCGAAGAGCGCGTGGTCGAAATTGGGCTCGATCTGCGTGTCCTCGTCCACGGGGAAACACGCCAGCAGGCGGCGGTCCTCGTAAGGCAGCAGTTGCCATTGCGCGAGCGAAATGCGCAGACCAAAGCGATCCAGGTTGAAGCGCACGCACATCGGGATAAAGGTGAGGTTTTCCGACGAGTCGACCTCGAACCGGAAAAGCAGCGGAGCTTCGTTCAATGCCATGACGGTATCCTCGCGAGGCGGGCATAAGCGCGGGCGGCCCGCTTGAGGTATTTTAGAACCTTCCGCGCGCGGCGCGGCCCCGCTGTCCCCCGGCGGCGCTGCGGTTCCGCGCCGCACAAGGACTGATGGAGTTTTGCGCTTGCCCCCCTCAACTCGCACCCCAACCCGCACGCCAATGAGCACCGCAGACCGGCCGCAGATCACGACGACGAATCCGGCAACGCATCCCCTCGAAACCGAAGGCCAGCCTGGCGTCATCGAATTGCGCGTGCATCGGCACCGCGGCGGCGCCGTGGAAACACGCGAGGACCACGTGGGCCAGGAATGGCCTGTCGCGCTCGTCTTCAACGGCATTTCGCACGCGGTCATGATGTGCACGCCGCGCGACCTCGAAGCGTTCGCCGTGGGCTTCGCGATCTCCGAAGGCATCGTCGGGCGCAACGCCGATATTCAGGATATCGAGGTCTACTGGCACGAGAATGCGGACCTGCCGCACGCCGAAGTCCACTTGACCGTGGTGCAGCAGGCATTCGTCGAACTCAAGGAAAAGCGCCGCGCGCTCGCCGGGCGCAGCGGCTGCGGCGTGTGCGGCATCGAGAGCATCGACCTGCTCGACCTCGAACCCGAGCAGGTTCCCGATACGGGCTTCATTGCGCGCCTCGCGCCCGACGCCATCGCACGCGCCGCACGCGAGTTGCCGCAGCACCAGGCGCTCACGAAGCTCACAGGCGGGCTGCACGCCGCCGCGTGGTGCGACGAACACGGCGCGATCCTGCGCGCCTTCGAGGACGTGGGCCGCCACAACGCGCTCGACAAACTCATCGGCCAGCTCGTGATGGCGCGCGCCGACACGCAGCAGGGCTTCGTCTTCCTCTCGAGCCGCGCGAGCTACGAACTCGTGCGCAAGGCCGCGCGCGTGGGCATTCCGATGGTCGCGACGATCTCGGCGCCCTCCTCGCTCGCCATCGCCATCGCAAAGCGCGCCGGACTGCGGCTCGTGAGCTTTTGCCGCGAGTCCGGGTACGTCGATTACGAAACGGCCTGAAGCGCCGTTAGCGCTTAATCGAACTGCCGGAAATCCGGCTTGCGCTTCTCCAGAAACGCCGTGAACGCCTCGCGCGCTTCGGGCGCGAGCAGCATCTTGCCGAAGTGCACGAACTCTTCGCTCATGCGCGTCTTGACCTCATGCGTGTCCGCGCGCTTCATGAGCGACTTCGTCACGCGCAGCGACGCCGCCGGGAGCGCCACGAGCTTCGCCAGTTGGCCGCTAACGAACGCGTCGAGTTCGGCGGCCGGCAGCACGCGGTTCACGAAGCCCATGCGATGCGCTTCGGCCGCATCGAAGGTTTCGCCGAGCAGCAGCTTTTCTGCCGCGCCCTGGTGGCCCGCAATGCGCGGCAGCAGCAGCGACGAAGCTGCTTCGGGGCACAGCCCGAGTTGCGCGAACGGCACGGCAAAACGCGCGTTGTCGGCGGCGTAGACCATGTCGCAATGCAGCAGCAGCGTCGTGCCCACGCCGATCGCCGACCCTTTTACCGCGGCGATGAGCGGTTTCTCGAACGCCGCGATGGCGTCGAGAAAGCGGATCACGGGCGAATCGGCGCCCGCGGGCGGCCCCTTCAGAAAGTCTTCGATGTCGTTGCCGGCCGTGAAGATCTCGGCGTGGCCGCGCAGCAGCGCCGCGCGTACCGAGGCGTCCTTGTTCGCGCCGTTGAGCGTGTCGGCCATCGCCTGATACATCGCGGGCGTGAGCGCGTTCTTGCGCGCAGGCCGGTCGATGGTGATCGTGAGCACGCCGTTTTCGTGTCCTACCAAAATTTCGTTGCTCATAAACCTGTCTCCTCGCATCCCAATCGTGATACGAAAAACGGTCCGCAGACCGTGAAGTCTGCGAACCGTGTCGATAACGCCAATGCGTCAGTCGGATGAACGCTTACAGCCGCTCGATGATGCCCGCCGCACCCATGCCGGTGCCGACACACATCGTCACCATGCCGTACTTGTAGTTGCGGCGGCGCAGGCCGTGCACGACCGTCGAGGCGCGGATCGCGCCCGTTGCGCCGAGCGGGTGGCCCAGCGCGATCGCGCCGCCAAGCGGGTTGATCTTCGAAGGATCGAGGCCGAGGTCCTGGATCACCGCCAGCGACTGCGCGGCGAACGCCTCGTTGAGTTCGATCCAGTCGAGATCGTCCTGCTTCAAGCCCGCGGCCTTCAGCGCCGCCGGAATCGCTTCCTTCGGACCGATGCCCATGATCTCCGGCGGCACGCCGCGCACCGCGAAGCTCACGAAACGCGCGAGCGGCGTGAGGTTGAACTGCTTGAGGATCTTCTCGGAGACGACGATCAACGCGCCCGCGCCATCCGAAGTCTGCGAGCTGTTGCCTGCCGTGACCGAGCCCTTGTTCGCGAACACCGCGCGCAGCTTCGCGAGGCCTTCGAGCGTGGTGTCGGCACGCGGGCCCTCGTCGAGTTCGATCAGGCGCTCCTTGACCTTCACTTCGCCCGTGGCGAGATCGGGCGTGCGCTCGATGAGCGTGTACGGCGAGATCTCGTCCTTGAATTCGCCGGCCTGCTGCGCGGCGAGCGCGCGGCGGTGCGATTCGACCGAGAACGCGTCCTGCGCCTCGCGGCTCACCTTCCAGCGCTCCGCCACTTTCTCGGCCGTGAGGCCCATGCCGTAGGCGATGCCGATGTCTTCGTTACGATCGAAGATGTGCGGCGAGAGCGACGGCTTGTTGCCCATCATCGGCACCATGCTCATCGACTCGCAGCCGCCTGCGATCATCGCGTCCGACTCGCCCACGCGGATGCGGTCCGCGGCCATCGCGAGCGCCGTGAGGCCCGATGCGCAGAAGCGGTTGACGGTCACGCCGCCCACGCTCTGCGGCAGCCCCGCGAGCAGCGCGCCGATGCGCGCCACGTTCAGGCCCTGCTCGGCTTCGGGAATCGCGCAGCCGACGATGGCGTCTTCGATCACGCTCGTGTCGAGGCCAGGCACCTGCGCCACGGCCGACTTGATCGCGTGAACCAGCAGCTCGTCCGGGCGGGTGTTCCTGAACACGCCGCGCGGCGCCTTGCCGATGGGCGTGCGGCTCGCGGCGACGATGTATGCGTCCTGCAACTGTTTGCTCATCTCTTACTCCAGTATCTGGTGTGCGTCGTGCCGCTTAGTTGCGCACCGGCTTGCCGGTTTGCAGCATGCCCATGATGCGTTCCTGCGTCTTCTGCGTGCCGAGCAGATCGACGAAGGCGCGGCGCTCGAGCTTGAGCAGCCATTCTTCGTCGACGAGACTGCCCGCCTCGACGTCGCCGCCGCACACCGCTTCCGCGATGCGGCTCGCGATCAGGAAGTCGTGATCGCTGATGAAGCGGCCGTCGCGCATGTTCACGAGCGACGCCTTGATGGTCGAGATCGCCGAGCGGCCCGCCACCGGAATCTGCGTGGCGCGCAGCGGCGGACGGTAGCCCGCTGCGGAGAGTGCGCGCGCTTCCTTCTTCGCCGTATCGAGCAGTTCGAACACGTTGAAGACGATCGTGTCCGAAGGCTTCAGGTAGCCCATTGCGCGGGCTTCGTGCGCCGAGGCCGAAACCTTCGCCATCGCCGCGTTTTCGAACGACTTCTGCAGGAACCGGAGCAGATCGCTCGGTGCCGCGCCGATCGCCTGCGCGGCTTCGGCTGCGCGAATCGCCGCTTCCTTCAGGCCGCCGCCAGCGGGCACGAGACCCACGCCCACTTCCACGAGGCCGACATAGCTCTCGACGTGCGCCACGCGCTTCGCGCTTTGCAGCATGATTTCGCAGCCGCCGCCGAGCGCGATGCCCGACACCGCCGTGATCACCGGCACGTTCGCGTACTTCACGCGCAGCATCGTGTCCTGGAACTTCTTCACGAACGGCTCGATGCCCTTCGCGCCGCCCATCATGAACGCGGGCATCGCCTCTTCGAGGTTCGCGCCTGCCGAGAACGGGCCGCCCGGCGCGCCGAGCTTGAGCGACGTCGGTTGCCAGATCACGAGGCCCTTGTAGCCGTCTTCCGCAATGTCGATCGCCTTCACGAGCGAGTCGAGCAGGCCCGGGCCCATCGTGTTCATCTTGCTCTTGTACGAGACGATGACGACGTCGTCCTCGCCCGCGCGGTCGTCCACCCAGGCGCGCAGGTTGTCGTTCTCGAACAGCGTCTTGCCGTAGGTCTTCGGATCGCGTGCGCTCGTTTCACCGAACAGCGCCGCACGGAACACCTGACGCTCGTACACCGGCAAATTCGAGCGCGGCACGAAGCGCGCCTCGGCGGGCGACCACGAGCCTTCCGCACCGTGCACGCCGCCGTTCGCCGCGACCGGGCCTTCGAACACCCAGGCGGGCAGCGCTGCATTCGAGAGCGCCTTGCCCGCGTCGATGTCTTCCTTCACCCACTCGGCGACCTGCTTCCAGCCCGCGGCCTGCCAGCCTTCGAACGGACCTTCGTTCCAGCCGAAGCCCCAGCGGATCGCGAGATCGACATCGCGCGCGTTGTCCGCGATCGACTGCAGATGCACGCCGATGTAGTGGAACACGTCGCGGAAGATCGACCACAGGAACTGCGCCTGCGGGTGCTGCGTTTCGCGCAGCAGCTTCAGACGCTCGGCGGGCGGACGCTTGAGAATGCGGCCCACCAGTTCGTCGGCCTTGCCGCCGCCGTCGACGTACTCGCCCGTATTGGCGTCGAGCACCTTGATGGCCTTGCCTTCCTTGCGATAGAAGCCGCCGCCCGTCTTCTGGCCGAGCGCGCCCTTCGCCACGAGACCGGCGAGCACAGCCGGCGTCTCATACACAGGGAAGAACGGATCGTCCTTCAGGTTGTCCTGCATCGTCTTGATGACGTGCGCCATCGTGTCGAGGCCCACGACGTCCGCGGTGCGGAACGTCGCCGACTTTGCGCGGCCAAGGCGCGCGCCCGTGAGGTCATCGACTTCGTCGAAACGCAGACCGAACTTCTTCGCCTCGGCGATCACCGCGAGGATCGAGAACACGCCCACGCGGTTCGCGATGAAGTTCGGCGTATCCTTCGCGCGCACCACGCCCTTGCCCACCACGCTCGTGAGGAACGATTCGAGCTGGTCGAGGATTTCGGGCTTCGTCTGCGTCGTCGGGATCAGCTCGACGAGGTGCATGTAGCGCGGCGGGTTGAAGAAGTGCACGCCGCAGAAGCGCGCCTTCAACGCATCGTCGAAGCCATGCGAGAGTTCGGTGATCGACAGGCCCGAGGTATTGGTCGCGAAAATCGCCTTCGGGCCGAGGTGCGGCGCGACCTTCTTGTAGAGGTCGTGCTTCCAGTCCATGCGCTCGGCGATCGCCTCGATCACCACGTCGCATTCCGCGAGCTTCGCGATGTCGTCTTCGTAGTTCGCGGGCGTGATGTATTGCGCGTCGTCCTTCACGCCGAACGGCGCGGGCGAGAGCTTCTTGAGCGTCTCGATCGCCTTCAGCGCGATCGCGTTCTTCGGGCCTTCTTTCGCGGGCAGATCGAACAGCAGCACGGGCACGCGGGCGTTGATCAGGTGCGCGGCGATCTGCGCGCCCATCACGCCGGCGCCGAGCACGGCCACCTTGCGAATATTGAGGTTGCTCACGTTGTTCCTCCAGCGGGTATGCAATGTCGAGCGGATTGAGGTGTGAGGGCGGCGCGCATCGACGTGGGCCGCCTCTGGACATCGTGTTGACTGGGCGCGCCTTTGCAAAGCGCGCGCCCGTTGGCTCTTAGAACAGCGCTTCGTCGACTTCCATCAGCGTCTTCGAACCCGCGCGCGCCTGGCGGATCGACGTGGCCGTTTCGGGCAGCAGCTTCGCGAAGTAGAAACGCGCCGTGGCCAGCTTCGACTTGTAGAACGGATCGCCCGAGCTTTCCTTGTCGAGCGCGATGCGCGCCATGCGGGCCCAGAAGTACGCGAACACGAGGTGGCCCGCCGTGCGCAGGTACGGCACCGCGGCCGCGCCCACTTCGTCCGGGTTCTGCATCGCCTTCATGCCGATTTCCATCGTGAGCTTCTGCATCTTGTCGCCGATGTCGGCGAGCGGATTCACGAACTCCTGCATTTCCGGCTTGATGCCTTCGGCTTCGACGAAATCCGTCACGAGCTTGCCGAACTTCTTGAGCTTCGCGCCCATGTCGCCCAGCACCTTGCGGCCCAGCAGGTCGAGCGACTGGATCGTGTTCGTGCCTTCGTAGATCTGGTTGATACGCGCGTCGCGCACGTACTGCTCCATGCCCCACTCGGAGATGAAGCCGTGGCCGCCGAACACCTGCATGCCGAGGTTGGTGCTCTCGAAGGCGTTGTCGGTGAGGAAGGCCTTGATGATCGGCGTGAGCAGTGCGACGAGATCCGCCGCTTCCTTGCGCTCGCCTTCGTCGCCGTGCGAAAGCTCCTTGTCGATCTGCAGCGCCGACCAGTACGTGAAGGCGCGCGCGCCTTCGGCCCAGGCCTTCTGCGTGAGCAGCATGCGGCGCACGTCCGGATGCACGATGATCGGGTCGGCGGCCTTCTCGGGCGCCTTCGGGCCGGTCAGCGCGCGCATCTGCAGGCGCTCCTTCGCGTACACGAGCGAGTTCTGGTACGCGACTTCGGTGAGGCCGAGACCTTGCATGCCGACGCCCAGACGCGCCGCATTCATCATCACGAACATGGCGTTCAAGCCCTTGTTCGGCTCGCCGACGAGCCAGCCCTTCGCGCCGTCGAGATTCATCACGCAGGTCGCGTTGCCGTGAATGCCCATCTTGTGCTCGATCGAGCCGCACTTGATGCCGTTGCGCTCGCCCACTTCGCCCGCTGCCGTGGGGATGAACTTCGGCACGACGAACAGCGAGATGCCCTTGGTTCCCGGCGGCGCATCAGGCAGGCGCGCGAGCACGAGGTGGATGATGTTCTCGGCCATGTCGTGCTCACCGCTCGAGATGAAGATCTTCGTGCCGGTGATCGCGTACGAGCCGTCGCCGTTCGGCTCGGCCTTGGTGCGCAGGATGCCGAGGTCGGTGCCGCAGTGCGGCTCGGTCAGGCACATCGTGCCGGTCCACACGCCTTCGACGAGCTTCGGCAGATAGGCCTTCTGGAGTTCGGGCGTGCCGTGTGCATGCAGACACTCGTAGGCGCCATGCGAGAGACCCGGGTACATGGTCCACGCCTGGTTCGCCGAGTTCAGCATTTCGTAGAGCGCGTTGTTCACGAACGCGGGCAGGCCCTGGCCGCCGTAGTCGGGATCGCAGCCGAGCGCGGGCCAGCCGGCTTCGACGTATTGCCTGTACGCTTCCTTGAAACCAGCAGGCGTGGTGACGACGCCGTCGCCGGCGTAGGTGCAGCCTTCACGGTCGCCGACCTGGTTCAGCGGAAACAGCACCTCGGAGCAGAATTTGCCGGCTTCTTCGAGCACCTGGTTGATGGTGTCGGCGTCGAGGTCGGCGTGCTTCGGCATCTGCTTCACTTCGCCTTCCACGTTCAGCAGTTCGTGCAGAACGAACTGCATGTCGCGCAGCGGCGCGGTGTACTGTCCCATGTCTTCTCTCCAAAATATGAGCTTCGGGTCCCTCGCGCGCCGCCGCGACTACGATGTTGCGGCCTGGACGCTACTGGGTCTCGCTCTGATACGAAACAATCAGCTTCTCGAACGCGGCCCACGTATGCTCGACCGCGTCCGGCAGATGCAGGAAGCGGCCGTCATGATGCAGGCCGAGCGTCACGCTATACAGTTCGAAGAGCATCAGCGCGGGATCGGTCTCCTTGCGCAAATGGCCTTCTTCGATTGCCTGCGAAATGGCCCTCAGGAGCGCCGCACGCCACATCGACACGCTGGCGACCAGCGTCTCGCGCACCTGGCTGTCCGCGCGGTCGTCGTACTCGACGGCGCCGCTGATGTAGATGCAGCCGGTCGTGACTTCGTGAATGCGCTTCTCGAACCATCGCGACAGCATCGCACGCAGACGCGGCAAACCACGTGGCTCGCGCAAACTCGGAAAGAAGACTTCTTCCTCGAATCGACGGTGGTACTCGCGCACCACCTCGACCTGCAGGTCTTCCCGGGACCCGAAGTGAGCGAAGACGCCACTCTTGCTCATCTGCATGCGCTCGGCGAGCAGGCCGATGGTCAGGCCTTCAAGGCCATCGCGACCTGCGAGGTCGAGTGCTGCATCCAGAATGGCGGCTCGTGTCTGTTCGCCTTTTCGCATAGCTTTCTTTACCGTAACGATGTGGCCGCGATGTCGCTGTCAACTGCTCATTAACTGCTTACATCTCGACCTGAATTAAATCGAACGGCCGTACTATTGTTGAGGACAGCCGTCCGCGAAACAAGGACTTTATTAGAAACCGATTTCTAACCGGTACTCTAATTTTCGGGGTTCGGGCGCCGCGCGCAAGCCGACATTCTCTCGATTGCACGCGCGTGGATTCGTATGGCAGCGTTCTGTTTCTAGTCGTAGCCGCCCACGGTGATGAGTTTCATGAGCCCACGATAGAATGCCCATGCGAGCCAGTTCACGGCGCGCACGTGCCACGGGCGCGCCTCGTAACGCGCGCGGTCGATCTGCGCGGCGTCGCCGAACGCGGCGAGGATCTCGCCGCGCAGCTGTTCGATCTGCGGATGCTGCACGAGCAGCACGTTGGCCTCGTTGTTGAGCACGAGGCTGAGCGCATCGAGGTTCGAAGAACCTACGGTGCCCCAGCTCGAGTCGACGACGGCCACCTTGCCGTGGAGCATCGTTTTCTCGTACTCGGCAATCTGCACGCCCGCGCTCAGGAGCTGGTGATAGAGGAATGGCACCCCGTAGTCGAGCACCTTGAATTCCTTTCGTCCGACCAGAAGCTTGACCGCCACGCCGCGCTCCGCGGCGCTCACGAGCGCGCGACGCAGCCGCCGGCCCGGCATGAAGTACGGATTGGCGAGCAGCACTTCCTTGCGCGCCTCGCCGATGGCGTCGAGATAAGCCTTTTCGATCGCGCGCCGGTTCACCACGTTGTCGCGCGCGACGAACGCCACGCAGGGCACCTGCGCCGCGCGCGGATCGCGCACGCTCGCGCGCAGGCGCTCGCGCAGACGCGTGAAGAAGCGCTTCGCGCGCGACGAGCGCACGGTGGGCGCAAGCGCGCGCAGCGCGTCGTCGACGATCTGCGCGGGGCGCCCCACCGTGTGGCCGGTGGGATGCGGCGACATGAAGCCCGCGCTCGCGGGCACGCCGGGTGAGACCTGCTGGGGCAGCGGCGGCCGGTAGCCGAGCCGGATACGCCGCCACTGCTGCTCGATCGCGAGTCGCACGTCCACGACCACGGGGCCAGACAGCTCGACGGCGAAATCCCAGCGCGCATACGGCAGCCGGTGGCCGTCCTGCTCGAAATCGTCGATCACGTTGATGCCGCCGCAAAAGGCGAACTGGTCGTCGATCACGGCGAGCTTGCGGTGCGTGCGCGAAAAGCCGAAGCGCCCGAAGATGTGCGGGTTGTAGACGCGGTGTTCCACCCCCGCGCCCGGCCAGGTCTCGAACAGCGCGATGCGCGGCGAGCCGATGCCGTCGGTGATGACGCGCACGCGCACGCCGCGCGCCGCCGCGCGCATGAGCGCGTCGGAGAGCGCGCGGCCGATGTCGTCGTCGCAGAAGATATAGGTTTCGAGCGCGACGTCGCGCTCGGCGGCGTCGATGCGTTCGATCATCGCGCCGAACAGACCGGTGCTCGAGCCGAACAGGCGCACGTCGTTGCCGCTCGTGAAGCGATAGCGCGAACGATAGCGCCGGCCAAGCAGCGCCTCGCGCAGCCTCACCACGCGCTGCGATTCAATGCCGGGATCGGTACTGGTTTCGCTCATGTTGCGCTCACCCGCGTCCCTCGAGTCCTTCACGTAGCCGCATGGGCAGTTGCAGAATGGCCTCGCGGTTCGACCACGAGAAGCACTTCGCCGCCGCCTGCTCGTAAGGCAGCCACACATAAGCCGTATGCTCGCGCGGCGCGAGCGTGACGACTGTGTCCGTGGGCACTTCCAGGCTGAACCAGTGCTCGGTGTTGCGCGTGACGCCGGGCGCGTAGCGATGGCGCCACACGGGATAGATTTCGTACTCGATCTCGTGGTGCCAGTCGAGCAGCGCCGCCTGCGGAACGTCCTGCCCACCGACAGCAATCCCCGTCTCCTCGCCCACTTCGCGCACGGCGGTTTCGGCGAACGGCTCGTCGAGGCGATCTTTCGAGCCGGTGACCGACTGCCAGAAACCCGGCCGGTCGGCGCGTTCGATGATCAGAACCTCCAGTTGCGGCGTATGGATGACGACGAGTACGGATTCCGGAATCTTCGGCGGCTTCTGCATGGCGATGGAGCGTGGGGAGGAACGCGCGCTGCGCGCTCGCGGCGCGTCTAAAGGTAATTTAACGCAAAAAGCAAAAAAGGCGCACGATGCGCCTTTTTTGTTGTTGCGATGCAAAAGCCCTGACGGGCCCTCGCAGCAGGAGTGCAGCTTACTGCGCCGTCTTCTGCTCGGGCTGACGCAGACGGATGTGCAGCTCGCGCAGCTGGCGCTCGTCCACCGGGCTCGGGGCCTGCGTGAGCAGATCCTGCGCGCGTTGCGTCTTCGGGAACGCGATCACGTCGCGAATCGAATCGGCGCCGGCCATCATCGTGACGATGCGGTCCAGACCGAACGCGATACCGCCGTGCGGCGGAGCGCCGTATTGCAGCGCGTCGAGCAGGAAGCCGAACTTCGCGCGCGCTTCTTCCGCATTGATCTTGAGCGCGCGGAACACCTTGCTCTGCACGTCTTCCTGATAGATACGCACCGAGCCGCCGCCGATTTCCCAGCCGTTCAGCACCATGTCGTAAGCCTTGGCGAGGCAGCGGCCCGGATCCGTTTCGAGGTATTCCAGGTGCTCGTCCTTCGGGCTCGTGAACGGGTGGTGCGCGGCCACGTAGCGGTTTTCTTCCTCGTCGTACTCGAACATCGGGAAGTCGATCACCCACAGCGGCTTCCAGCCCTTCTCGACGAGGCCGTTCGTCTTGCCGAACTCCGAGTGGCCGATCTTCAGGCGCAGTGCGCCGAGGCTGTCGTTCACGACCTTCGCGCGGTCTGCCGCGAAGAAGATGATGTCGCCGTCCTGCGCGCCGGTGCGCTCGAGGATCGCGGTGATTGCGGCGTCGTGCAGGTTCTTGACGATCGGGCTTTGCAGACCGTCACGGCCCTTCGCGGCTTCGTTGACCTTGATCCACGCGAGACCCTTCGCGCCATAGATGCGCACGAATTCCGTGTAGCCGTCGATGTCGCCGCGCGACAGCTCGCCGCCCTTCGGCACGCGCAGCGCCGCGACACGGCCGTCCTTCGTGTTGGCCGGTGCGCTGAACACCTTGAAGTCGACGTCCTTCATGGCGTCGGTCAGCTCGGTGAATTCGAGCTTCACGCGCAGGTCCGGCTTGTCCGAACCAAAGCGGCTCATGGCTTCGGCGTATGGCATGATCGGGAACTTCGCGTCGAGCTCGACATCGATCGTTTCCTTGAACACGTGACGCGCCATGTCTTCGAACAGGTCGCGAATTTCCTGCTCGCCGAGGAACGACGTTTCGCAGTCGATCTGCGTGAATTCGGGCTGACGGTCGGCGCGCAGGTCTTCGTCGCGGAAGCACTTGACGATCTGGTAGTAGCGATCGAAGTTCGCCACCATCAGGAGCTGCTTGAAGAGCTGCGGCGACTGCGGCAGCGCGAAGAACTGGCCCGCGTTCACGCGCGACGGCACGAGATAGTCACGCGCGCCTTCCGGCGTGCTCTTCGTGAGCATCGGCGTTTCGATGTCGATGAAGCCGAGCGCGTCGAGATACTTGCGCACGGCCATCGTCACGCGGTAGCGCAGACGCAGGTTGTGCTGCATCTGCGGACGGCGCAGGTCGAGCACGCGATGCGTGAGGCGCGTGGTTTCCGAGAGGTTGTCGTCGTCGAGCTGGAACGGCGGCGTGACCGACGCGTTGAGCACCACGATTTCGTGGCACAGCACTTCGATCTTGCCGCTCGTGAGGTTCGCGTTGACCGTGCCTTCCGGACGATTGCGAACGAGACCCTTGACCTGCACGCAGAACTCGTTGCGCACGCCTTCGGCGATCTTGAACATTTCCGCGCGGTCCGGATCGCAGACGACCTGAACGAGGCCCTCGCGGTCGCGCAGGTCGATGAAGATGACGCCGCCATGGTCGCGGCGGCGCTGCACCCATCCGCACAGCGAAACAGTTTGGCCCAGCAGCTGTTCGGTCACCAGACCGCAGTATTCAGATCTCATCGACATGATGTTCGTCTTTCGTTATGCATGAATGAACGGGAGCGGCGCGCGGCTGCGCGTCGTCCGGTATTAAAGCGGAGGATCGATGGGGCGGCGTGGTGAGGTTGCCGGCGCGACCACGCCCATCGAAACAATATACTTGAGCGCGGCGTCGACGGTCATGTCCAGCTCGACCACCTCGCTCTTTGGCACCATCAGGAAAAAGCCCGACGTCGGATTCGGCGTAGTCGGGACATAGACGCTCACGTGATCTTCCTGCAGGTGGTTGACCACGTCGCCGCCGGGAATGCCGGTGAGAAACGCGATCGTCCACGAACCCTTGCGCGGGTATTCGATCAGGAGCGCTTTGCGAAATGCATTGCCGTTGCTCGAAAGCAGTGTATCGGAAACCTGCTGGATGCTGCCGTACAGCGGTCCGATGATCGGAATGCGGCGCACCAGCGCGTTCCACCACTCCACCAGCTTCTGCCCGATGAAGTTGTGCGTGAGCAGACCGACCCCGAAGATGAACGCGAGCGTCAGCACCGCGCCGAGTCCCGGCAGGCGCACGCCGAACATGCGCTCCGGCCGCCACGATTCAGGCAGCAGCAGCAGCGTCTGATCCATCGTACCGATGACGAGGTTCAGCACCCACAGCGTGATGGCCAACGGCACCAGCACCAGCAGGCCGGTCAGGAATACCGATTTGAACGTCGCTTTCTTGATCGTCATGTACACCGCCATGCGGGCCGCGCGCGGCAAACGGGCTGCCGGCGCGGCTTCGGCGCGGCGCGTGTCCCCGGGAATGCAGGGATCGCGCCGCAGGTTTTTCAGGTCGAGGCTGCCGGACCAGGCGTGCTCGCTGGGCTGCTCGCGGCGGGCGCGGCTGCGCCCGCATCGCTGGAAGCGCTCGCGGCGGCCTCGCCGGCCGGCTTGCTGCCCTCCGCCGACGCGTTTTCGCCAGCCGCCTTCGCGCCACTTGGCGCTGCGCTATTGCCGCCGCGGAAATCGGTGACGTACCAGCCCGAACCCTTCAGCTGGAAGCCCGCTGCGGTGACCTGCTTGCGAAACGTGTCCGCGCCGCAGCTCGGGCACTGCGTCAGGGGCGCATCGCTCATCTTTTGGAGCACGTCCTTGTCGAAGCCGCACGACTCGCAGCGATAAGCGTAGATCGGCATGATCTCTATCCTGATGAAAATCTGATAATTGCTTGCAAAGCCTTGAATTATAGCCGCAAACCAGGATCGCCCCTGGCATTTACCGGGGTTGGGTGTCCGGCGGGGAGGGTCGGAGGGTTGCGGCCGCCTCAATACAGATGAGGGCAGGTTGCGCGCACATCAAGAGCGCGCGGCCATGGAAGGCGGCAAGCGCACGGCGTGAGCGCGTCGGACCGCTCAAACGTGCGACGGCGCGACGTCGTTGCGGCGCCACACGAGCCAGCGCTCGCGCCCGACGAACACGGGCAGCGAGTCGGCCACGGGCTGATCGTCGGCCAGCGTGAAGTACGGCGTGAGCAAGGCGTCGAGTTCGTCGCGCGCGATGGCGAACGGCGGCCCCTTGGGCGTCTCGCCGATGAAGAAGTAGCCCGCGAGCAACGCGCCGGGCTGCAACAGCTGGGCCATGCGGGTGGCGTAGCTCGCGCGCTGCGCTTTGGGCAGCGCGCACAGGAAGGCGCGCTCGAATACCCAGGCCGGCGTGAACGGCGGCGTGTAGGCGTAGAAGTCCGCCTCCTCGACGACACCGGCGTACTGCCCCAGCGCCGCGCGCGCGCTCGCGACCGCGGCCGGCGCGAAGTCGATGGCGCGCACCGTGCGGCCGCGCTCGGCGAGCCAGCGGGCCTCCCAGGCGTTGCCGCAGCCCGGAATCAGCACCGCGGCCTCGGGGTGCGCCGCGGCGAAAGCTTCGAACTGGCGCTGCACGCCCGCCTGATCCCACGGCGTGAAGCCGCGCTCGAAGCGCTCATCCCAGAACGAGGGCGACGCCGGGTCGCGGGTTTCGAACTCGGGCACGTCGCCCGGTTGCGGCGGCAGGGTCGGGTCGCTCATCGTCTCACTCCTTGTTCTCGTGGTCCGTCAGCCGCCGTAGGCAAACGCGAGCCACGCGCGCGCCGCCACCATGCCCACGCCCACAGCCACGCCGAACACGAGCAGGCCCTGCAGCAGCCGGTTCGTGCGGCGTTGCTCGGCGAGCATCGCGCGGATCGTCTCGTCGTTCGCGAAGCCGCCCGGCTCCTGGCGATGCAGCAGCACCTGATGCACGAGGCGCGGCAATTGCGGCAGCGTCTTGCTCCATTGCGGCGCTTCGATCTTGAAGCGCTCGTACCAGCCGCGCAGGCCGATCTGCTCGGTCATCCAGCGCTCGAGATACGGCTTCGCCGTTTTCCAGAGATCGAGCTCCGGATCGAGCGAGCGCCCGAGGCCCTCGACGTTGAGCATGGTCTTTTGCAGCAGCACGAGCTGCGGCTGGATTTCCACGTTGAAGCGCCGCGAGGTCTGGAACAGGCGCAGCAGCACCTGGCCGAGCGAAATGTCCTTCAACGCCCGGTCGAAATACGGTTCGCACACGGCGCGAATCGCGCTTTCCAGCTCTTCCACGCGCGTATTGGGCGGCACCCAACCCGACTCGATATGCAGCGTCGCCACGCGGTGATAGTCGCGCTTGAAGAACGCGAGAAAGTTCTGCGCGAGGTAGTTCTTGTCGAAGTCCGACAGCGCGCCGACGATGCCGAAATCGAGCGCGATATAGCGGCCGAAATGCACGGGATCGAGACTCACCTGAATGTTGCCGGGGTGCATGTCGGCGTGAAAGAAGCCGTCGCGGAACACCTGCGTGAAGAAGATCTCCACGCCCTCGCGCGCGAGCTTCGGAATGTCCACGCCCGCCGCCCGCAGCTTGTCCACCTGGCTGATCGGCACGCCGACCATGCGCTCCATCACGAGCACGTTGGCCGTGCTGAATTCCCAGTACATTTCCGGCACGAGCAGCAAGTCGAGGCCCGCGAAATTGCGGCGCAGCTGGCTGCCGTTGGCGGCCTCGCGCATGAGGTCGAGTTCGTCGTGCAGGTACTTGTCGAACTCGGCCACCACTTCGCGCGGCTTCAGGCGCTTGCCGTCGGCCCACAGGCGCTCGGCCCACACGGCGATGTCGCGCAGCAGCGCGAGGTCGGAATCGATGACCGGACGCATGTTCGGCCGCAGCACCTTCACGGCCACCGGCTTGCCCGCGTGCTGGCCCGACTTCACCTTGGCGAAGTGCACCTGGGCAATCGACGCACTCGCCACCGGCACGCGCTCGAACTCGTCGAAGATCGTGTCGACCGGTGCGCCCAGCGACTTCTCGATCAGGCCGATCGCCACGTTCGAATCGAACGGCGGCACCTGGTCCTGCAGCTTCGCCAGTTCGTTGGCGATATCGGGCGGCAGGAGATCGCGGCGCGTGGAGAGCACCTGGCCGAACTTCACGAAGATCGGGCCGAGGCTTTCCAGCGCGAGACGCAGGCGCAAGCCGGGCGGGTCGTCGAAGCGACGGCCGATCGTGGTGATGCGCAGGAGCAGCGCGACACGCCGGTCGTTGATCCGGCTCAACATCATCTCGTCCAGGCCGAAGCGGATGACGGTGAAGAAAATCTTGAGGAAACGCAGAAAACGCATGTCTGGGGGGCCTGTTGACTAGCGCGAACCGCGCGGCGCAGCGCTTTGGCTCCCGCCGCCGGCCGGTGATTTTTGTTCGAGCCGCTCGATGCGCTTTTCCACGCGCGCCAGCGCATCGCGTGCGCGCGACAGTTCTTCATTGAAGCCGTCGAGCTCGGCGCGCCGCACGAGCTGCGGATTTTCATCGAGCAGATATTCCGTGACCGAGCCGAGCACGTTGCGCCCGGTGCGCAGGGCCTGCTCGCTCGCGGCGCGCGCGAGCGTGGCGATGCGTGAAGCCGGCGCGTCGCCGATCAGCTTCGCGAGGTCCTCTTCGGGCTCCCAGCGCAGATGCTCGGCGAGCTTGCCGATGACCTGCGCAAACTCGGCATCGCCCTCGATCTTCACGTGCTTCATCACGGCCGCCTGGCCGCCCTGCATGAATGACGAGAGCGCGCCTGCGGGCAGCGACAGCGTCACATCGACGTCGCCTGCATCGTGGTCCTCGACCGCGCCCAGATAGCCGTCCGGCTGCACGAGCAGCGTGAGCACGACGGGCGGACAGATGAGACGGGCCGTCTTGCCGGCATAGGGGGCGAGACGCTCGCGTGCCCACGTTTCGCGGGCGAGCAGGTGATTGACGGCAGCAGCGAAGGGCTTGGCGGCAAGAGTCATCGGCATGGAATAAGAAAACCCGCACGGGCACAAGCCCGGGCGGGTTCCTATTGTAACGTTCGAGCCACAGGATCGCGCCGCCGCCCTGCCCTGTGCCATGCGGTGCGGCGCGATCCTGTGGCTCGAACGTTACAAT
>NZ_JBFRCL010000039.1:0-82954 GCF_040965695.1 Paraburkholderia sp. BR10937 | reverse complement strand
CGCTAACTCAGCCCTTTTCCCCTTCAACCGGCAGCTCCAGCACGGCGGCCACCAGCGGCCAGCGCTGCGCGGCCGTCTGCCAGGCGTCCTCGGCTTGAACGTCGAGATAGCGGTCGCGGTCCACGCCGTCGACGAGACGCGCGAGCGCATCGATATCGCTCGGCAGCGCGGGACCACTGCGCGAACGCCGGCCGGACCCCCACAAGCGCATCGCCATTACTTGCCCTCCACCCACACGCCGTCCGGCGTATGGATCACATAGCCGGTGGGCGTCGTCATCGTCACCGTGCCTTCGTTTTCGCCGACCATGCGCGTTTGCGGCAGGTTGTTCGCATACTGCGCGAGCGGCGGCGCGCCGGTGGCGAACGGGCTGTGCGCCACGAGATTCGACAGCAGCTGCGCGAGCGCGAGATAGCTCGTGGGCGTGTCGATCGTCGTCACGCCGCCGGTGTGCTCGCTGCCGGCCGGCAGGCCCACCACCTTCACGCCCACCGGTACGTGGACGATGTTCGGCGTGGGGATCTCACGCATGCCGGCAATCTGGTTCTCTTCGCCCTGCAGCGCGGCGCCGTGTTCGGGTACGAAGACGATCACCGCCTTGCGGCCCGACTGCGCGACGAGGTCGATCAGCTTGTCGACGTCTCCGAGCAGCCGCTGCAGGCGAATCGGGTAGGACTGCAGGCTCGTGAGCTTGTCGTTCGGCGCGGGCAGCCGGTTGCCGTCGTGCATCGAGACCGTGTTGTAGTAGAGCGCGACTGGCCCGCCTCCAGCGGCAATGCGCTGCTTGTACCAGCGCGAAAGCACATCGTAGTCGTCGGCCAGCGCGGAACCGTCGAACTCCTTCATGAACTCCGGGAAGCCTTCGTTCGCCGGCATCGTCACGCCCGGCACGCCGATTTCACTGATCACCGTGCTGCGGAAATTGTCGAAACGGCCGTTGTGGTTGAGCAGCGCGTTCGGCGTGTAGCCGGCCTGCGCGAGCTGCGCGAACAGATGGCACTCGGCAGGCGCGGGGTCGTAGAGCGCCTTGTGCGGCTCCTGCCCGCAGGTGGCGCGCAGCACGCGGATCGCGGCGGGCCCGCTATAGCTGGCACCCGAGCTGAAGTTCTGGAAGATGTAGTCGAAGCGCGAGAAGAGCGGGTTGTTGCGCATCTTCACGACATCCATGTCGTTCCACGAGAGCGAGCAGATGTGCACCATGATGATGTCGAACTGCGCGCTCGCATCGGTGGTGAGCGGCGTGAAACTCACGTGCCGGCCTTCCTCGTTGGCGCGGAACGCCGCGAGCTGCTGGTCGTAGCTGCCCGACTGCTCGTCGCGCTTCTTGCCGGTGCCGCCGTCCTCGTCGCCGTTGCTGGCGAGTGAAGCGTTGGCGGTCGCATTCGCCACGAACGAGCCCACGCCCTGCCAGACCGGCATGACGACGAGCGCGATCAGCACGAGCGTCGTCACGCGCACCCAGCGGTTGATGAGGAAGTAGAGCAGCACGGCGATCACGGCCGACACGGCCATCGAAAGCGAAATCACGCGCCGCGTGAGCTCGAACATGTACGAGGGCGTGAAGGTGAGGAGCACGGGGATCTGCGAGATCGCCCGGCCGATGTCGGGCATGCTGGACTCGTGGTACGCAATGGCGATGCCCACGATCACGGCGATCCCATTGCGCGCGGTACGCAGCCACCGGTTGTGCAGCGGCACGAGCAGCAGGATGACGAAGGCAAAGTTCATCCACCACTCGGGCTTGAGCGTGCCGATCGAGTAGAGGTACAGCTTGGCGAGGAAGTAGAGATTCCAGAGACCCATAGTGTTTCGCGTTCCAGGGTGTAGCGGTGGTTCCGGTTATCAGGGCTGGCGGACCTGGCCGGCCCGGCGTCGCGTGAAGAAGTTTTCCAGCGCGTCGAAGAACGCGTCGATGAGGCGCATGTAGCCTTGCCAGCTCAGCTCGATCAACTGAATGAGGCCGTGCAGCGGCGCGTCGGAGGGCGGCACATCCTCCCATTCGAGCCACGCATCGGCGCGGCCGAACGTGCATTCCACGAGCTTGCGCTCCATCTCCATCGTCATGCCGACGAAGCGCACGCCGAGGCGCCGGTCGGCCAGACGCGCGACCACGGCGGGGAAGTCGTGCTCCAGCACGCCGCGCGCGAGCGTCACGTTGATGCGCTCACCGGGCTCGAGCTTCGCGACGGCGTCGGCGGGCAGCATGAGGCCGAGGCCGCCCATCGAATAGTTCTCGGTCTTGCAGGCGAGCGTGCGGCCGTCGGGCAGCGTGAGCATGGCGGGCACGCGCAGCGGAATGCGGTGCGCCACGCGCACCTGCTTCGCTTCTTTGGCCACGCCGAGCGCGAGCCCGAGAATGGTGAGATTCACGCCGGCCCAGAAGAGGTTCATGAACACGGTGGCGGGCTCCTCGGACCGCCAGATCGTGAGGCGGCCGATGCCGGCGAGCACAGAGCACACATTGATCGCGAGCAGCACGAGGTAGGGCTTCGAAATCGTCCAGTCGAGATACTCGTGCTCGATATGGCCGCCCTTCGAGGTCACGTTGAACTTGCCGAGCTTCGGATTGATGAGCGCCATGGTGGTGGGCAGCACGATGTACCACGCGAGCACGGACTCGTAGGCTTCGGCCCAGAACGAGTGCCGGTAGCGTCCCTGGATGCGCGAGTTGGCAATCGCGGCAATCACCAGATACGGCACCACGTAGGCGAGGATCACGGGCGCGGGCGTGTTGATCACGTGCAGTCCGAAATACAGGTACGCGCCGGGCATCACGAGGAAGATGAGCCGCGGGAAGCCGTAAAAGAAGTGCAGCATGGCGTTGCTGTAGCACATGCGCTGGAAGAACGAGAGCCCCTTGCCGATCCACGGATTGTCGACGCGGAAGATCTGCGTCATGCCGCGGGCCCAGCGGATGCGCTGACCGATGTGGTCGGCGAGGCTGTCGGTGGCGAGGCCCGCCGCCTGCACGGTACGCAGGTAGGCCGACGTATAGCCGTGTCGATGCAGGCGCAGCGAAGTGTGGGCGTCCTCGGTCACGGTCTCGGTGGCGATGCCGCCAATGTGCTCGAGCGCCGAGCGCTTGATGACCGCGCACGAGCCGCAGAAGAACGTGGCGTCCCAGAAGTCGTTGCCGTCCTGGATCAGCCCGTAGAACAGGCTGCCTTCGTTGGGCACGCGGTGGAACGTGTCGAAGTTGCGCTCGAACGGATCGGGCGAGAAGAAGTGGTGCGGTGTCTGCACCATCGCGCATTTTTTATCGGCGAGAAAGACGCCTATGGTCGTTTGCAGGAAGGAGCGCGTGGGGATGTGGTCGCAATCGAAAATCGCGATGTACTCGCCCTGCGTGAGCGGCATCGCGTGATTGATGTTGCCGGCCTTCGCATGCGTGTGCTCGTCGCGGCGCAGGTAGCCCACGCCCGCCTCGCGCGCGAAGTCGCGGAATTCGTCGCGGTCGCCGTCGTCGAGAATGTAGACGCGCAGCTTATCGCGCGGCCAGTCGATCGAGCTTGCCGCGAACACGGTTGGCCGCACCACCGAAAGCGGCTCGTTGTAGGTCGGAATGTAGAGGTCGACGGTCGGCCAGTCGGCGGGGTCGTCGGGCAGCGGCTGCGGCTTGCGGCGCAGCGGCCAGGCGGTCTGCACGTAGCCGAAGATCAGCACGATCCACGTGTAGAGCTCGGCCGCATAGAGGATGTAGCCGACGATGGCCTCGGCGGGGCTCGAAAGATGCAGCGTTTGCGTGCTGCGCCACCAGACGTAGCGCCCCGTCATGAGGATCGAGAGCATCACCATGAGCATGGTGGCGAGGCGCCCCGGCAGGCGGCGCGCGATCATCACCACGACGTACACGAGCAGGAACAGCAGCACCTGGCCGGCGAACGGCAGTGGCGTCGTGCACACGGCGATCGCCGCGATGAACGCGAGCCACAGGAAGCCCTGGCGCAGATAGGGCACGCTGTCGAGCGCCGCCGAAAGTTTTTCGAGTTGCTGCTCGATGCCTTCCCACGGCACGTCGGGCAGGCGGGCGCCGACTGCCGCGCTCGCGCGCGCGGCGCGGCGATAGATGGGTTCGAGCCGCCTGTCGAGCCACGCGCGCAGCGCGAAGCGATGATGGCCTTGCGGCGCCTTGTGAAGCTTGCGCAGATCGGCGGCGAGACGCTGCCGCGCGCGCCGCGGGCGCAGGAAGATGCGCAGGAGCCAGGCGCCGGCGCTGCGGTCGCGGCCCATGTTCAGCCGCTGGCCGATGTCCTTGCCGAGCCGTGCGAAGGCGAGCGCGGGCACGTCGCGCCGGCCTGGGCGCGGCGGCCGGAAGAAGGCGCGCAGCAGCCACTGGCCACCCGGCGCGTCGGGCGCGAGATTGAGCTCGGGCGCGCTCAGGTGGCGCAGTGCCACCCAGAACGCCGTCCACAGGCCGACGATGCGCTCGCGGATCATGGCGTGCTCCCGCGCGCAACGTGTTGCGCGAGCAGTTCGTCGGGTGCGTCGAGGCTCGCCCCCGTGCTCCAGTGCGAGAGCCACGAAGCGATGCCGTGAAGGTCGTGCGCGGCCTGCGAGCTGGGCGCGCTCGCCGCGGGCACACCGGTGTCGGCATGCACGAGAGATGGCAGCATGGCGGCGCCGAGGCGCGCGCGCAGCAGTGAAACGACGTCCATGTGCAACTGGCGCGCGGGCACGACCGCATTGGCGACGAACACGCTGCGCTTCTGTGCGCGCACGAGCGCGGCGATCAGGCGCGGCAGCGTCGCGCAGGCGGTCGCGCAGGGCGTGAGGACGCCGAGCACGAGGTCGGCGGCATCGATCGCCTGGCGCGCGTGCGCCGAGGGCCACGTGCCCGCGTCGACGAGCGCGATCGTTTGCGCCGGCAGGTCCACGCGGGCGAGCAGTTCGCGCAGCCAGCCGGGGCGCGCGTCGAGCAGCGCGCTGGCGTCGTCGTCGCGCGGGTCGTCGGATGCATGGCCGTCCGCGAGGCTGCCCCACGGCAGCACGAACACGCCGTCGTCGCTTTGCAGCGCGGCGCGCGACCAGGCGTCGTCGGCGCCGGGGCCGCCCGCCAGATGCGTGACGAGCCCTTCGCGCGCGCTCTCGCGCAGCCCGAAATGGAGTGCCAGCACGTTGTGCGGGTCGCATTCCGCGGCGAGCGCAACGTGTTCGCGCGCCGCCAGCAGACCGGCGAGCGCGGCGGTGAGGGTGGTGCGGCCCGCACCGCCCACGCTGGTGA
The DNA here is from genome assembly GCF_040965695.1 of Paraburkholderia sp. BR10937. Taxonomy (NCBI): domain Bacteria; kingdom Pseudomonadati; phylum Pseudomonadota; class Betaproteobacteria; order Burkholderiales; family Burkholderiaceae; genus Paraburkholderia; species Paraburkholderia sp. BR10937. The sequence goes on along the minus strand of NZ_JBFRCL010000039.1, from coordinate 77,733 downwards.
CGATGGCGATGGTCTTCATCGGCGCGGCCCCGTCTGGCTGAAGCGGCGCTGGCCGCGAATCAGCAGGGCGTCGACCTGTGGCGGGAGCTGGAGCGGGCGCGAGCGCGCGGGGCGCAGCCACATGGGCACGAAGCGCGCGAGACGCAGGCGCCAGCCGATCCAGTAAAGCGGCACGGCCAGTATCAAGCCCCAGACGAAGTAACCGAGGAAGATGTTCATGTCGCTCTCCTATGCTTTGAGCGGCAGCGGCGCGCGCTGCGGCGCGGCGCGCGGTTTCGCGTTGTCGGTGCGCGCGGCGGCGTCGAGCGCGGGCAACAGGTCGCCGTTTATGGGAGCGATGTTGACGGGCACTGCGGGTTCCGGCACTGCGGTTTCCGTCGTGGCTGCCGTCGCTGCGCCCGGTGCAATCGCGGAAGCCGCCGCTGGCGGCACGGTCTGGCCGTTGGCCTGCACCGAGACGGCCGCGGGCGCGGCGGGCTGCCCTTCGTTGATCGCGAGCCAGCCCGAATAGTCGGGCGGCGGCGTGGTGTCGATTTCGTCGCCGAGCGTGGTCAGCGCCTCCGTGATCGCGCGGCCGTCGCCGTAGCGCTCCTCGCCCTGGAACAGTTCGGCGAGCGGCCGCTGGAACACGCGCTGGCACACGGCGTCGGCGTCGCTCAGGCGGCAGGCGAAGAAGAACACGTAGAGGCTGTCGCCGCTCGCCGTCACGATGTCGCCCGCGCGGCGCAGATGGCACGCCTTGAGCGCATCCACGTGCGCGACTTCCGGCATCAGCGCGAGGCGAATCAGCACGCTCGGCAGCTGGATCACGCGGCTGCGCTCCACCGCTGCGCTCACGAGTTCGACGAAGTGCGCAGCGCCCACGTAGCCGCTCTCCTCGCCATGCACCACGGCGGCGAGCGCCGCACGGTAATCGGCGGGCATGGGCCGCGAATACACCTGGCCCTGCAGACTGTCGACGATGGCCTCGACCTGCGCGAGCGGCGTCTGCCGCGCGATCACGCGGTTCGCGCCGAGATTGAGCATGAGCGACTCGTAGCGCATGGCCACGGCGTCCTCGCGCACGATGATCTTGAGCGCTTCGCCGCACTGCAGGCGCAGCGTGTGCACCTGCTCCGCGAGCATTTCGAGGTCGCGGTTGACGCTGAAATCGAGGATCACCGTGGCCGCGACCGAGGTGCGCGCGGCGGCCACCGCGGCCTCGTTGTTATCGACGATCTGCCAGGCGGGCGGCAGGACGCGCTCGTGCAACATCGCGTCACGCGAGACGATCACGCGGCCTTCGTCGGGCGCGAGCAGGCCCGCCTCGCCGATCTCGGTTTCGAAGGTGCCGCCGGAAACCGTGAGCCGGTGATCGGCGGCGGAAAAGCGCAGCGGTACGCTCTGGCTGCCGTGCACGGCATCGCCCGCGCGCCAGAACGCGACTTCCCAGTGATACTGCCCCTGCACCTGGTGCAATTGCGCGGCGCCCGCGAAGCGCGCCTGGAAGGCGGCGAGTTCGGGATGCTCCTGGTCGTCGCCGAGGCCGGGCGGCGCTGCCACCATCAGCACACCGTAACGATGCTGTGCGCACCAGCCCGCGAGCTGCGCGCCCTGCGCTGCAAGCGCGGCGGGGTCCTGCCAGTTGAAGAACGCCTCCGCGCCTTCGATGAAGAACTGGCTTTCGGGCGCGGCGCACTGCTCGGCGAGCGCGTTGAGCGCTTCGATCAGCACCTGCGCGCCGTCGCGCTCCGGCAGCGGGCGCAGTGCGCATACGTTTGCCCACGCATGCGTCGAACCGCTCCTGTCGAGATCGACGCCATGATCGCGCAGCGCGGCCGCGAGACTCGCGCCGTCACGCGTGGAAAGGACGGTGGCGGGACCCGTGAGCGCGGCAGCGGCGGTTTGCCAGAACAGCGCGTCGCGCGCCGGCGAGGTGCTCGCGTAGACCACGTGCACCTGGCCCGCGCCGAGCGAAGCGAGCGAGGCCGGCAGGCCGTCGATCGCGAGTGGCTCGCGGCGCGCGAGCCGCGAGAACAGCGAGCGGCGCGTATCGCGGCCGGCGCCGGCGGGTGCAGCGGAGAGGGTGGCGGGATCGTTCATCGTATTGCTCGTCTCGCGGATTTCATCGTCGCGGATTTCATCGTCGTCATGCGCGCTCGCTTCGTGGCCATGTCAGTAGGCCGAATAAGGGACGACCGGCCGCGGCGGGAACGGCACCGGCCCCTTCTGCGGCGAGAAGAAGTAGCGCAGGTAAAGCACCCCTACGTTCGGCGCGTAGTCGCGCGAACGGTCGAGCCGGAAGCGGCCGCCCACCACGAAGTGCTCCGTCACGCGATATTCGGCCGCCGCTTCGACCGTATAGCTGAAGCCGCCGCCCGAGCCGCCGCCAAAGAACGGCGAACCGAGGTCGTTGGCGCTCATGAACGCGAGCGCCTGGGCCTGCAGACCTGGCCGCGTCGGGTAGAACGGCGACTCGTTCTCGTTGGTGAACGACATGCCCACCGATCCGTCGATCTCCCAGGAAAGCTTCTTGTAGCGGCCGGTCCAGTCGAGCGGAATGCTGACCGAAAAATAGCTTTGCGGACTGTAGTAGCCGCCGTTACCGAACGTGTAGTTGTGTTCGTTCTTCGAGTACTTCCAGTAGTTGAGCGTGAGGCCGCTCGACACGATCTGGTCGGGCCGCTTGAACACCGACCAGTCGTAGCCGCTGCGAACCTTGAACTCCTGGTTGGTCTCCACGTTGGTGCCGGTCAGCAGCCCGAAGCCGATGCTCGTGAAGATCGTGCCGGGCCCGAAATCCTGCGCGCCGCGCACGGTGAAGCCGTTGCGCACCACGCCGCCCCACTTCTCGCCCGTGACCGGATCGATGCCGCCCGCATAGGAAACGAGGCTGGCGGTCACAGGGCGGCGCGAGACGTCGAGCGAAAGCGACGAACCGCTCGGGAAGTCGTGGCGGTACTGAATGCCGCCCAGCACGCTCGTGATCGGGAAGCCCACCGGCGTGCTGCCGATGTCGGCGCGCCAGCTGTTGTTCGCACCGCTGAACTCGTAGCCCGCCGCGAGCGCGACGCCGGTCGCGGTCTCGTTGACGGATCCGAGCCCGGCGTTGCCGAGCGCGGCGATCTTGCCGTACTTGTAGGCGATGTCGAGGTCGTTGCCGGGCAGCGTGCCCGCGTTCAGATAGACCGTATCGGCGTGGAAGAAGTAGTGGCCCGTATAGCCATCAGGAATGCGAACGTATAGCGGGACTTCGGTGGCGTGCAGCTCGGAAATGCCGGGGTCGCCCGAGAGGTTCGACTGATACCAGCCGGTCGCGACCTGCCCCTGCTTGCGGTCTTCCAGGCCCTGCAGCGCGCGGCCGGCCGACGTCGTGCCGTCGGCGTCGGGCTGCGTGCCTTCGGCCACTTCCTGCGTGCGCGAGGTGCGATAAAGGCTCGCGGCTTCGTTGTAGTTGCCGCGCGCCTGCGCAACGCGCCCCGCCTGGATCGTAATGTCCGGGTTGTCCGGATACTGCTCGCGCAACGGATCGACCACGGCGGACGCCTCGTCGTTGAGTCCGAGCGCGGTGAAGCGCCGTGCCACGGCGAGGCGCGTGTCGATGTCGTTCTCCGCGGTGTCGGCCAGCACTGCGCGCACCATGTCGGCGGCCTCCCGGTCTCGGCCCATGCGCTCCAGCATACGCGCAACGGCGAGACGTGCATCGGCGTCGTCGGGTTGCGTCACGAGCACCTTCTGCGCGGAGGCCATTGCGCCCTTGTAGTCGCCCTTCGCTTCGCGCAGATCGACGTCTTCGAGCAGCCAGCGCTTGGTCGTCTTGAGGCGGTCGGGCACGGCGTCGAGCGTATGGCGGGCGCCCGTCAAGTCGCCCGCCTCGATCCGACGGTCGGTTTCGCGCGCGACGAGGCGCAGCTCCTGGTCGTCGAGGCTGGCCTTCTGTTCGTCGATGAGGCCAGGCTGATCGCGCGTCGCGTCGATCCAGTTCGCCCACGCGTCGTCGCGGTCGGCCGCCGCGAGCAGCTCGCCGTAGCGCACGCGCGCGCCGTTCGCCGCCGGGTCGTCGGGGTGCGTCGCGAGCCAGTCCTGCACCAGCTTCAGGCCCCGGTCCGGCTCGCCGATCGCGATCCACTCGCGCCCGACCGTGGCGAGCATCTGCGGGTCGTTGGCCGCGTTCGCGTCGGCGGCGGCGGAATCGAGCAGCGCGCGCGCCTCGTCTTCCTTGCCCTGCGCGATGAGCTGGCGGGCCTGCGCGATTTTCTTCTGCGCGGCGAGATTGCCCATCAGCTCGCGCATGCCTTCGCTGCGCTGTGCTTCGGGCACGGCGTCGAGTTGCGCGGCGGCCGCATCGACGTCGTCCACGGAATTCAGATAGAGCGCTGTGGCGTAGCGCATGTCGGGCGCCTGCGAGACCTTCAGGCCGTCTTCCATGACCTGGCGCCCCAGTGCGGGCAGGCCCAGATCGCGATATTGGCGCGCGAGCCTGAAGCGCGTCCAGGCGTCGTCGGGCGTGAGGCGCACGGCCTCTTCGAGTTTCGCGATGGCCGGGCTCTTGCGGTTATCGGCGAGCAACTGGTCGGCCTGGATCGACAGCAGTTCGGCATGCAGCTGTTTTTGCTCCGCGCTCGAACCGCTCACGCGTGGCGTCGTGGCGGCGATGAGCGGCTCGATCTCGCTTTCGCGACCTGTTTCGCGCAGCACCGTCACGAGACCGCGCAGCGCGTCCATGTCGGGCTTCGGCGCGTCTACGAGCGGACGCAGCACGGCTTCGGCCTCGGGCCACTTCTTCTGCGCGATGAGCGCGTTGCCGAGGATATCGCTGGCGGTCGTGTTGCCCGGATCGAGCTTGAGCGCCTCGCGCGCGAGCGTTTCGGCCTCTTCCGGTTTGCCCTGCGAATTCGCCTCGCGCGCCTTCGCAATGGTGCCCCAGATGGTGGCCGTCTTTTCGAGGCTGCGCCACTTGCCGGCGTTGTCGGGGTCGAGCTTGAGGGCGCGCGCGAACAGCTCGCGCGCTTCGTCGTGACGGCCTTCGCGGAGCCGCACGAGACCGAGGGCGCCGATCGTTTCGCCGTCGTTGGGGTTCGCGCGCTGCGCATTTTGCAACGAGGTTTCGGCGTCCTTGAGATCGCCGCGATCGAGTTGCGCAAGGCCGCGCGCGCGATCGGCGGCGCCGGGGCCGGGACGGGGGCGTGCACGCGCCTGGGTGGACGCTTTTGCGTTGCCTGCGGCGGCGGCCGGCGGCGCGCTGATGACGGCCGATGGGTTCTGCGCCAGGGCTTGCGCCTGCGCCTGGCCCTTCGCGCCGAGCTTCTTGCCGAGTTCGGCGACGGTCTGCTTCGCGTCGGCGTCGTCGGGCACTTCCTGCAGATAGCGCAGATACCACACGTAATAGGCGGGATCGTCGTGCCCGGCGCTCGCGAGCGCGCGGCGCCACAGCTCGAGCGCGAACGCGCGGTTGCTGTCCTGGCGCTGGTACACGTGATAGATCAGGTTGAGGCCTTCCATGCGCGTATCGGCGCGGTCGGTGAGCAGGTCGCCGAGGATCAGCGCGAGGCGTGGATCGTTCGGATTCTGCTTCACGCGCGTGCGCAATTCGCTGATCGCCTGCGCGCGGCCCGCGCTCGTGCCGGCCAGGATGCGGTAGTAGTCGCCCGCGAGATCGCCCGCGGGTGCGCCGTTCGGAAACAGCTTGAGCAGGCGCGCCGAGGCTTCCTCGCTCTTGCCGGCGGCCGAGAGCAGGCGGATCTGCGCCATCTCCATCTTGCCGCTCGTGGCGACGCGGTAGGCGTCGTCGAGCTCTTTCGTTGCGCTCGCACTGGGCGCGATCTTCTTGAGCTGCGCGAGGATTTTTGCGGCTTCGGCCGGGCGATTCGAACGCAGCTCGATTTCGCCGAGCAACGCGAGTGCCTCGGGCTGCTGCGGGTCGAACAGCAGCGCTTTTTGCACGAGCCCGCGTGCGATATCGGGACGATTCTTGCCTTCCCACATGCGCGCGGCCGAGAGCAGCTGCGCGGCCTGGGCGGCGGGCGTGGCGGCGTTGGCCGCCGGCTGCGGGCCTGTCTGCGCGGAGGCCAGATACGGCGAGGCCGCGAACAGCAGCGCGACGATCGGCGCGAGTTTCGGTGCGAGTTTGGGTACGAGTTTGGGTACGAAATACGGTGCGATGTTCGGCAACAAGCGTTGCCGCGGCATGCGTGAAACCGCCTCGCCTCGCAAGGCGTGCGCAGCCGCGCGCCGCGCCTCACGGCGCGCGCTGCGCACATGGGCGGCGCGGCGGGCAGATGCCAGGGCGTTCAGCGCGGCGTGGGGCATGCGCTCGTCCATGCGGGGGCAACGCGGCCTTGCGCGTCGAAATGGTAGAGCCCGTCGAGGTAGCCGAGCCCGAACAACATCAGCACGCTGCTATAGTAGCCAGGCGGCGACTTCTGCGCGAGCGTGCGGCTGCGCTCGACCTGGGCGTTCGCGAGATCGCTGCGGCCGAGCGCAGCCAGATACGGCGCGACCGCGGCGGAAAACCCGCCGTTGCCCTCGTTGGGCCCCGGTGTGCCCGTGGTCGTGTCGACGCGCTCGGGCGGAAAACCATGCGCGCCGACGAAGTCCGCGAGCGGCTTGAAGGTGGCGAGCGTGCTGGCGCGCAGTGGGTCGTCGCCCGCGAGCATACCGGCCCACAGATACACGCGGATCGCGTTGTAGGCGCTTTCGGCGTGCGTTTGCGCGTCGGGGGCAAAGCCGCCTTTCGCGTGATATTCGACCCAGTCGGGCGAGTAGCCCTTGGGTGCGGTCTCGTTGACGAGTCTCGCCGACGAGGCGAGCAACGCCTTCCATTCGCCCGCCTCCGGCAGCGCGAGCATGAAGCGCCGCATGACCTGGAGCGGCACGTAGCTCGGGTTCAGGCGCCAGCCGTCCTTGCCGATCGTAAAGCCCACGGGTCCCGGCAGCACCGTGCGGCCAAGACCCGGCAGCACGGCGGTTTCCTCGCGCACGATGTTGCGGGCCATCACCGTGCCGAGCGCAGTGTAGCGGCGCTCGTTCCAGAGGCGTCCGGCTTCGAGCAGCGTGTAGGCGATCCAGAGGTCGGCGTCGCTGGCGGGGTTGCTGTCGATCACGCCCCACTGCGGTTCGCCGGCATGCGCGGCGCCCGAGGCTGTGGACGCCGCAACCGGCTTGCCGTCCTCGCCGATGTCGCGCCTCCCCCAGATCCATGCGGGCAGATGCGTGGCGAGGTCGCCCTGGGCGAGATTGTTTTCGGTCCACGTGAGGACCTTGTCGAAGCTCGCGCGGTCGTTCGCGACCAGCGCGAAAAAGAGCGCGTAGGACTGTCCTTCGGAAACGGTCACCTGGCGCGGCGTGCTCGCGTCGATCACGCGGCCATCGGCGCTCAGCAGCGTGCTGCGAAACGCGTTCCACGCGGGCCAGGCGCAGGCCGCGGGGCTGGCGGATTTTGCAGCGCTGGCGCTGGCGTTTGCGGCCGGCGCGGCCGCGTGCGCCGTCGCAGCCGGCATCAGCAGCGCCAATGTTGCGAGCGGCACGAGCGGCGCGCAGGCAAACGCGCCTGCCGCGAGCCAGCGCATGAGCCGGGGCGCAAGCCGTGGCGCCAGAGCGGGCGCGAGCGTAGCCAAACCCGGGCGCATCGTCAGGTCCCGGAGCGGCGGGAGGCCATGCGGCCGAGCGCCCAGAACACGGTGAGCGCAACGATCAGACCGGCCAGAATGCCCGCGAGCGCCATCAGCGCCGGGTAGCGCGAGATAAACACCCAGGCGCGCGCATACCACGGCAGATCGCCGACGAAATAGCGATTGCCCACGCGCAGGCCCTCCACCTGGCCTTCGCGCACGAGCGTGAGATCGCCGTGCATCTGCGAGATCTTGCCGCCGTCCTGGAGCGCGTCGAGCACGTCGCCGAGCTGCGCCGACGAAGTGGCGGCGAGCGCCACCACGCTCCTGCCCGACCTGAGCGGCGACTCGAAGCCGATCAGCGCCGCCATCGGTCCGCCGAGCGTGACGATCGAGCGGCCCGGAGGCGTCGGGTCCTCGTCCTCGGTGCCGCCAAGCCAGCCGGGCCAGCCGCTGCGCTGGTCGCGCGTGGTCACCTCGGTCTTGCCGCGCTCGATGAGAAGCGGCAGGTCATTGCCCCACTTCTCGAGCAGTTGCGCGCCCGAGCCCGAACCGATCACGAGCAGGTTGCTGTCGCGCACGCTATCTACCTGGCTGGCGGGCACGATCGTCAGGCGCAGCGAGGGCAGGCCCGTCCACTGGCCCATGTGGCCGAGCAGCGTGAGCACCGCTTCCTGATCCTTCGTGTCGGGCCGGTCCGGAATCACGAGGGCCGTGTCGGAGAGGTCGGCCATGCGCGTGAACGGATAGCCGCTGTTCGCGAAGTAGGCGAGGTTGGGCAGCGCCGTGTAGTGCGCGAAGCCACTGAAGTCGATAATCGAGTCGGGATCGACGGCCGCGCGCGCGACATCGTTGGCGGTGGAGGTGCACAGCCCCGTCTTCTGCGAATCGATATGAAACTGGAACTGGAACTGGTTGTCGCTGCCCACGCGGAATGCGGGGATCTCCAGGCTGGTGGCGGCGCGCGTGTCCGAGCCTGAAAGCAGCGGCACGTTGATGCGCGCTTCGTCGGAGGCGCGCGTGACGGGCCGCAGCCGTTGCGAGCGCACGAGCTGATCGTTGATGCTCACGTTGAGCACCGAGTCGTTCCACGCGGAAGGCGCCGTGTAGCGATAGCGGATGTCGAGCGGCACGTTGCCCCGCGCCCACGCATAGAGGTCGGCGGGCACGCGCAGATTCACGCGGATCGCGGGCGGGTTGTAGCCCGACACCTGCAGCTGCTGCGGGTCCGTCACCAGCTCGCGGAACAGCACGGGGCGGTCGGTGGGCACCCAGTTCGGCGCGTCGTAGGGCTTGCGCGCCGGGCCGAGATCGATCGACTTCACCATCACGCTGTTGCCGGCCATGCCGGCCTGGCCGAGCGCGACCGCATAGGCGGCGTTCAGCAGTTCCTCGGGCGTGCGCCCCGCGAGCACGAGCAGCTTGCGGCCCGACTGCGGATCGGCGGCCGGGTTCGCCATGACCGAGACCGTGGGGCCCTTGATCTCCGGCAGGTTCAGCCCCTCGGGCACCTGGTCCGGCAGCACGAGCGCGATGGCGTTGGCGTCGGGCGGTACGGTGCGCGAGACCGTGAAGCGCGAGCCGCGATAGCTCGCGAGCGCGCCAAGCCATGACGAAACGACGCCCGCCGCGTGCAGCACGGGCACGCCGGCGTTGGCGGCGAGCACGAACGGCACGCGCACGAGGCGGTTGTCGTGGCGGTCGAAGAACGGCACAGGCAAGAGCCCGAGGTTGTCGGGCAGAACGATGCCCGCCGTGTTGAGCGTGAGCGACGTGTCGGGACTGATATCCGCCCAGAGGCTCGAATGATAGGGATCCTCGCAATGATCGAGCGTGTAGTGCGCGATCATCTGCACGGTGATGCGGTTGTAGTCGGTGAAAAGGCGCGGGTCGAGATCGATCTCGCTCGTCACGAGCTGCCCGGCCGTCTCCTTCACGAGCGGAATCGTCGCGACGACTTCACCGTTCACAAACACCCTGAGATGCGAAAGCGAAAAGATCAGCGAGGGCGAGTAGGTGTAGACGAGCTTGAGCTTCGCGCTGGTCACGACTTCGTCGGTGCGCACGTCTACATTCATGCCGCCGGTGGGATCGAGGCCGCGCAGCGGGATCGGCCCGTACGCACCCATCTGGCGCAACGTGAACGTGCGCGTGCGCGGCTGCCCGAGCGGGTTCGACGTGGCAGGCTCGGGAATGACGGAGCCCGGTGCTGTCTGGATGACAACGGGCCCCGTCACGGCGGCCGAAGCAGCGGCCGCAGCGGAGGCCGTAACTGGCGCTGCGGCGGGAACAGAGGCGGGAACGTCGCTTGCTCCTCCCGCGGCCGCCCTGGTCGTCTGCGTAGCGGCGACAGCCGATTTGTCCACCGCGAAAAGGCTCGCCCCCAGCAGCAATCCGGCGACGAGCGCGCCCAGCCCAACTTGAACGGAGAGTCGCATCGCAACAGCCCTTTGTTTTCTTCGCAGTGGCTGTCTTTATCTTGCAAAGACAGCAGCCATGGATATTGGCGGCGTGGTGCCGCCAGGCGTTATCTCGAAACGGCGTCAATGTGTGGTGGAGTTTAGCGGAGAGCCGTGGATCGCGCCCTATGAATGCACGTGTTTATGCCCGTTGCGTAAAGCGCGCAGATGACGGGCTGGCGCGGCTTCGCGGCCGGTTTGACAGTTGGGCGCACGGGTTGGGCCGGCGGGTCGGAGCGCCTGACAATTCCTGCGCGCGCAACGAAAGGCGGCGGCGTTGCGAGCGCGCAACGCGGGCGTCGGAGATCATGCGCCGAGAGCCAGCCTTCCGGTTCATGTAATTACTAAGGATATCGAATCGAAGAGGCGCGCAACGACCGCGTGCTTGTGCAGTGTCGCGAGCGGGTGAGGTAATCCTGGCGGCTCGATCCAGAAACGGAGCAGGGTGATGAACGAGCAAACGTGGCAGGCAGTGGACGACTGGTTCTGCGACCGGCTGATCCGTCCCGACGATGCGCTCGACGGCGCGCTCGCGGCGAGCGCCAGGGCGGGCCTTCGCGCGATCAACGTGGCGCCGAATCAGGGCAAGTTTCTGCATCTGCTCGCGCGCATCCAGGGCGCGCGGCGCATACTCGAAATCGGCACGCTGGGCGGCTATAGCGCGATCTGGCTCGCTCGCGCGCTGCCCGACGACGGCGCGATGGTGTCGCTCGAATTCAGCCCGGAAAACGCGGCCGTTGCGCGCGCGAACATCGCGCGCTCCGGGCTCGATGCGAAGGTGACGGTCATGACGGGCCTCGCGCTCGAATCGCTCGATGCGCTCATCGCGCAAGGCGTGCCGCCGTTCGACTTCGTGTTCATCGACGCGGACAAGAGCAACAACCCGAACTACCTCGAACGCGTGTTGAAGCTTTCGCGTGCTGGCACGGTGATCGTGGCCGATAACGTGGTGCGCGAAGGGCGCGTGGCCGACCCCGCGCATCACGAGGACGACGTGGTCGGCTTGCGTCGCTACTTCGACATGCTTGGAAACGACAAACGCCTGGAGACTACGGCCGTGCAGACGGTGGGCAGCAAAGGCTGGGACGGGTTTGCGATCACGGTGGTGGGCGGGTAACAAACGTCGAGCGCCCATACACATACCCATGCGCCAAGGACAAAAATGGCCTGGCAGATGAACTGCCAGGCCCTTCGTCCGTCTAGCTACGCGCTGACGATCACCGGTCAGAAGTCCGTCGTCATCGAGAACAGCATGGTACGCGGCGCGCCCATCGTCAGATAACCACCGTTGGTCGACGACCAGTACGCCTTGTTGGCCAGGTTATAAACATTGGCGCGGAACGTAGTCGGACGGCCGAACACGTTCGTCGGATAGCGCGCGCCGATGTCCACCGTGTCCCACGCCTTGATCGACATGGTATTGGCCGCATCGAAGTACTGCGGACCCGTATGCGTCCAGCGCGCCGAAAGCGTGAGGCCCTGCACCCCGGGCACGTCGTATTCGGCGCCCAGGTTGAGCAGGAAGCTCGGCACGCCCACCGGCGTCTTGCCGTCGGTCGAACCCCCTTCGGTGTCGAGCTGCACGGCGTTGATCCAGGTTGCGCCCGCGATCAGACGCACGCCCTTGTACACCTCGCCGAACACCGACGCCTCCACGCCGCGATGGCGCTCGTTGCCGTTGGCCACATAGGCGCCCGCGCTGTTGGTATACGTCTGCGGCTTTTCGAGCTGGAACAGCGCGAGCTGCGCGCCGTACTTGCCGTTGTCGTACTTCGCGCCCACTTCATACTGCTTCGTGATGCCTTGGCGCTGCGCGCAGGCTCCGGGCGAATGGTTATGCTTTGCCGGTCAGACAGGGCTCGCGGATCTGGCCCCATGAGCGGCCCGGGAAAGTATGCGGATTGCGTTGCAAATGAGGATGATTGTTATCTAGTGGGCGCCACGCGGGCGCGCGGCTTCGTCCAGCGTCGTTGCGCGCTCAACCAATGCACCGCGCGACGCTTGCCGCCGCATGGGCAAGACGCGGCATGGTCCGTTTTCGAGGCGCGTTCCATGCGGCGCCGATAAGCAGATTCGATGCCTTTCGGCAGTCCTTTCGTTGGTTCGCGCAGTGCGGCCAAACCTACAATGGGGCTTCGTGATGATCGACGTCTGGTGAACCGGAAATGACTGAAAAATCGATGCTCGTGGTGAGCGCACACAGCGCGGATTTCGTATGGCGCGCGGGCGGTGCAATTGCCCTGCACAAGAAGAACGGCTATCGCGTGAAGGTGGTGTGCCTCTCGTTCGGCGAGCGCGGCGAGTCGGCGAAGCTCTGGCGCAAGGGCCCCGACATGACCATCGAGAAAGTGAAGGCCGCGCGCCGCGAGGAGGCGCTCGCCGCCGCCGGGATTCTTGGCGCGGAATGCGAGTTCTTCGATCTGGGCGATTACCCGCTGCGCGTTTCCGATGAGGCGCTCCTGCGCCTCGTCGACGTCTATCGCGACGTGCAGCCCGCGTTCGTGCTGAGCCATTCGCAGAAAGACCCGTACAACTTCGATCATCCGCTCGCGATGCACGTGGCGCAGGAAGCGCGCATCATCGCCCAGGCCGAAGGCCACAATCCGGGGCAGAAGATCGTCGGCGCGCCGCCGGTCTACGCGTTCGAACCGCACCAGACCGAGCAGTGCGAGTGGATTCCGAACACCTTCCTCGACATCACCGAAGTGTGGGACGTGAAGCGCCGCGCCATCGAATGCATGGCGGGCCAGGAGCACCTTTGGGAGTACTACACGCGTGTCGCGCAACAGCGCGGCGTGCAGGCCAAGCGCAACATCGGCATTACGGCGAAGCGCGACATTCAATACGCGGAAGGCTATATGCGCCTGACGCCCGCGGTGGTGGGAGATCTGTCATGAAACGTGGTGTCGTCGTCACCCAGATTCCGCGCGCCGACGCGCGCCATATCGAAATCCTCAAGGAAGCCGGGACGGCCACCGTGCACGAGGCGCAAAGCCGCCTCGGCCTGCTCGCCACGTATCTGCGGCCGATCTATTCGGGCGCCGCGATTGCGGGCCCGGCCGTGACGGTGCTCATGCCGCCCTCGGACAACTGGATGCTGCACGTGGCCGTGGAGCAGTGTCGCGAAGGCGACGTGGTCGTGGCCGCGCCCACCTCGCCCTGTGAAGATGGCTACTTCGGCGAGCTGCTCGCCACCTCGCTCGCAGCGCGCGGCGTACGCGGCCTGATCATCGACGCCGGTTGCCGCGACGTGCGCGCACTGAAGGCGATGGACTTCCCGGTGTGGTCGAAGGCCGTGTCGGCGCAAGGCACGGTGAAGGAAACGCTCGGTTCGGTGAACGTGCCGGTGGTGTGCGCGCAGCAGATCGTGCATCCGGGCGACGTCATTGTGGCCGACGACGACGGCGTGGTCGTGGTGCCGTTCGCCACGGTCGCGAAGGTCGTGGAAGCGACCCAGGCGCGCCTCGCCAAGGAAGAAAAGACGCGCGCGGTGCTCGCGGGCGGCACGCTCGGCCTCGACTATTACGGCATGCGCGAGCGCCTTGCCGAAAAGGGTCTGCGCTACGTCGACACGCCGGCAGACGCTTGAGTCCGCTTCACACGAGGCGCCAAAACGACAACGAGCGCCGCAAGGGCGCTCGTTTCGTTTCGCGATGTCCTGAGGAAGCGCGTCGCGCCTCGAGGAAACGCGGGTTAGAGAATGCGGTCCAACGCCTTCGCGAACCTCGCGACCGCGCCTTCGATGTCATGCAGTTTTTCGAGGCCGAACAAGCCAATGCGGAAGGTCTTGAAGTCTTCAGGCTCGTCACACTGGAGGGGAACGCCGGCCGCGATCTGCACGCCGGCATCGGCGAACTTCTTGCCGGATCGTATGCCGTCGTCGTCCGAGTAGCTGACCACGACGCCGGGCGCCTCGAAACCTTCGGCGGCCACGCTTCGGAAACCCTTGCTAACCAGCAGCGAACGAATGCGCTTGCCGAGTTCGAGCTGCTCCGCCATCACCTTGTCGAAGCCGTATGCCTCGGTTTCCTTGATCACGTCGCGCAGCGTTGCGAGACTGTCCGTGGGCATGGTGGCGTGATAAGCGAATCCGCCGCTCTCGTACGCTTCCATGATCTGCAGCCACTTGCGCAGATCGCAGGCGAAGCTGGTGCTGGTCGTGGCGTCGATGCGTTCGCGGGCGAGCGGCCCGAGCATGACGAGCGCGCAGCAGGGCGACGCGCTCCACCCCTTTTGCGGTGCGCTGATCAGGACATCGACGCCGCTTTTCTCCATGTCGACCCAGACCGTACCGGAGGCGATGCAGTCGAGTACGAACATGCCGCCTACGGCATGCACGGCGTCGGCTACCGCGCGCAGATAGGCATCGGGCAGCATCATTCCGGATGCGGTTTCGACATGCGGCGCAAAGACGAGATCGGGCTTGTTCTCCTTGATCGCCGCGACGACTTCTTCGACCGGCGGCGGCGCATAGGCGGCCTGCCTGCCTTGTTCGACCGGGCGCGCCTTCAAGACGATCGACTCAGAGGGAATGCTGCCCATGTCGAAAATCTGCGACCAGCGGAAACTGAACCAGCCATTGCGAATCACGAGGCACTTCTTGTTCGTCGCGAACTGCCGGGCAACGGCTTCCATGCCGAAGGTCCCGCTGCCCGGGACGACCACGACCGACTTCGCGTTGTAGACTTTTTTCAGGGAGCTGGAGATATCTCGCATGACGCCCTGAAAGAGCTGCGACATGTGATTGATCGAGCGGTCGGTGTAAACCACTGAATATTCGAGGAGTCCCTCGCGGTCGACATTGGGAAGTAAACCTGGCACGCTCGCCTCCGATAAGGAAATGAATAATCGAATCGACAACCGATTCTAACCAAGGCCGTCTGCAATTGCGGCGACAAGGCGGCTCGCAATGTTGCACGGGTATTAGATCACGCTCATTGCCCGTTCGCGGCAATGTTGGCGAGCCCACTCTTTTTTGCGGAGCAGCAAATATCGACTGGCGCAGGCGCCGCCATCGCGCTCGTGGCGGGTGCAACTGGAGCGTTAGCCGGGAACGCGACACTGACTGCGAGACCGCCGCCGGGGGCTTCGTCGAGTGTAACGCGTGCCTCGTGCACGCGCGCGATCTCCGCGACGATCGCAAGACCCAGCCCGTTGCCCTCTACGTTCTGCGTCGATTCGCAACGGTAGAAGCGCTCGAACACGACTTCGCGCTCGTGCCGGGCGATGCCCGGCCCGTTGTCGGTGACCTCGAGCACGGCACAGGTATGGCGCCGCGCCACTCGCACCGTGATGACCGCGCCGTCTCCCGAATAACGGATCGCATTGTCGATCAGGTTGCCGATCAGTTCCTTCAACAGGTCCCCGTGACCCACCAGTTCGATCGCGTCCTGCTGCTCGAAACCGAGATCGATGCCGCGTGATCGCGCCACCGGCGACCAGTCGAGTGTCACGCTGCGCGCGATCTTGTGCAGCAGCACCGGTGCCCGCTTCGTCGCCTGATCGCAGCCGGCATCGAGCCGCGAGAGCGAAAGCAATTGCTGCACCGCCCGCACCGCCTGGCGTACCGCCCGGTTCAGACGCCGCAGATGCAGGCCGGTGCTGGCGTCGAGGTTGCCGCGCTGAGCTAGTTCCGTTTCCGCCTGAATCACCGCCAACGGGGTCTTCAGCTGATGCGCGGCATCGGCAAAAAACCGCCGCCGCGATTCCTGCATGCGCCGCGAGCGCGAGATGTACTGATTGATCGCCTCGACAAGCGGCATGACCTCGCGTGGCAGGCCCGCAGCCGCCAGTGGCGCGCTGTCGTCCTCGCTGCGCGTCGCGACCTTTGCCGACAGGCGGTTGAGCGGACGCAGACCTCGCCCGACGCCGAGCCAGACGATGCCAAGTGCGAGCACGACCAGCAGCCCCTCCTGAAGCAGAGAACCGATCAGGATCTGCTGCGCCAGCGCCTGACGTGGTTCGATGGTTTCGCCAACCATGATCTGGACCATGCGCGTCTGCGCGGCGGGCACGTCGTGAATGGGCAAACGCAGCAACGCCATGCGCAAGGGCACGCCCCGATAGATCGTGTCGTAGAAGCGGATAGCGAAAGGGTCGAGACGGCGCACCGCCGGCTGCGGCAAGTCTGCGTAGCCGGTTACAGGCCGCGCGTCGTGACCCTCCTCTTCGCGAATCAGGTAGTTAAGCAACCAAAACCAAGTGTCAAACAGCTAACGTGGCTGGGTTGGGGTTTGACATATTTTTCAAGCTTGGGCAAGCCGGCACCGCCGGCGCGTCAGCTGTTCGAGTGTGTGCAACTCTGGAACCGGCCGTAGGTCGGCTGTCCACGCCCTTGTGGTGTGGGCAGCAGAGTTGTGCACACGGGGAAGTGGCACGGCCTAGGTGAACCACCAAGGGGGAGGGGTCCGGGGAGGGGGCGCTCGAGGGCAGATGTATGTTTAAAGCTGCCGGCTACACAGAGGATGACTCCTCCTCTCCCGGCAGCAGATTCCTGCCTTGATGCCAGTGAACTCGCAGACTTGCTCGGTCTTTCCTTGCGCACAATTGTTTTGCGAGCAAAACACCGGCCCTGGCCGCTTCCACTGCGCGCCGAGCTGTATGACCATCAGCTTTTGCGTTGGCGGTTGGACCGGGTCGAGGCGTGGTTGTGCTGCAAATCATGACGAAGCTGCAGAAGTCTGCCCGACCGCGCACTGTCGATATCGTTGCTGCGAAGCAACAGCGCCAGTTGCCTCTTTTTCGCAAATCAGGAATATAGGGTCTGCATTCTGGCGCAACCGAATGCGATACCGACACGCACGCTACAGCGGAGGCTTGATGTTCTCGCTCGGAGTATTGAAGACGCTCAAAGAAAACACGGCAATAGCTATGCTGCCGCTGCTCGCAATCGCAATTTTCTCAGACGTGCCGTTTCAGGGCTCCCCGGAGGCTAGCGCGGCGACAAACTTGGTTGTTCACGCGGTTCTGGCCATTGCCGCAGCGATAATTGCGCCAGTCCTGTTCGACAATGCGCTATTTATTCTTGACCGCTATTTGCCCGAGGATGCAATTTTCGGATTCGCCGCGTTCCTGCTCACGATTTTCTGCCTTTGTGGCGTCACGTTGCTCAATAGCAAATTTCCGCATTTCTCGCTCAATCCAGCATGGTATTTGTCGGCAGGCTGTTACGCGTTCTTCCTGCGCGAGCGCAACGCACTCTTTGCCTCGATAAGGCGGGGCGCCCGCTAAACCAGTAGTGCTTCCGCAGAGTCGTTACCGGGGACGCTTAGCCGCCAAATCTGAAGGGCCCCCGCATTGATTGCCTGCTCGCAACGCTAGGCTTGGAAGTTTACCGTTGGCGACAGGACCCGAACCGACCTTGTGCCACGCGTCAACGCAACATACCAATGATGTCGGTTCTGGCAGGCGTCAGGCGTGATGACCACATGGTCGAATTCGAGGCCCTTCATCAGTAACGTGCTACCAACGGCGCGATTTCGCAGGATACGGCCTCTTTCGCGACGTGCGTTCGCAACTTGGAATGCGGCGTCGTCGAGTTGCAAAGCGGGATTCTCTGCGCATAGTCGTAATGCCGACTTGATGCAGTAGACCAGCTCAGGCCGCACGGCAGTTACACCGGGCTCCTTCTCAACGCATCGGAATGCGTCCAAGACATTGGCGAGCGCATCGTCGACGGCTATGGCTCTCAATGCGAGCTCCGCTGGAGTAGCCGGTGTTCTCAAGCGCTCCGGATTTGCGAGCAGTGAAGCGACGCGTTTTCTCTTGCCGGAAACATCGGCTCCGACGTATGCCGTTCCCATGAGGTCGAGCACCCCGCCAACTCGGTCTGCGCCGGTTCGAGTCCTAAGGCTTTGGTAGAAATTCCGCTCGGTTTTTCCTCCGATAGGTTCTACGGTGGTAGCCCATATGGCCTTGGCGAGGTCCGCTCGTTGAACATCATCGACACTCGAATGGAGAACCGCGAGCGTTTCTCCTTCATCGAGCTTAACTGAGCAAAGTTCCGCGAGACGCTGAGCGCCGACTTTTGGTGCGCAGGCCCGCCATTCGAGACAGGGCGGCGCACCGCGGAAATCAAAAATGCCGGCCTGAAAATTCGCGCGCTGGGCGATGAGCCAAGAACCCAGGGCTGGGTCGCCGGCTTGCATCCACCTTTGAGGCGTTTGCAAGATACCTGCCGCGGGAAACGAAGCAAGCGTGTCCTTATGCCAATCGGCTAGCATCCCTGGACGAAAGCCGAAGATTGCTTGCAAAGGGTCACCGAAAACATAGCAAGGTAGGTGAACCGAAAGAGCGCGTATGAGCCGATGGTGCTCGACAGTAGAGTCTTGGTATTCGTCAACGAGAACACCGTCATATGATGCTCTGAGTATGCTTTGTACTGCGCCGCTCTCGACCAACGACGCGGCGGCGAGCACAACTGCGTCCCAATCCCGCGATATCGCGGACCATCCAGGAGCAAGACCTGAGCCTTGGGGGAATGCACGCGCCCACCGATGAGCCCATGCCGAGAGCGTATCGACTTGAGCCTTGTCGTTGGGCACTTGCAGCTTGGCCAAGCGACGGCGAATCGCGTCAACTCCAGCGACCGTATGCGTGAGGATGAGCCATCTACCCGGCGCCTCTCGTGCGACCAAGGCAATCTGCTCGGTCTTGCCAGTGCCCGCCGGCGCTTCGATAGCGCCGACACGTGAACGGAGCATCTGCTCGACGACTAATTCAAGCATCGCCACAGAGCCACCCGAAGATTTGTCCAAGATGCGCGTCGAGACTGCCGCCGCCTATTAGACCTTGCGGAGCCAGAACGTCGGTACCTATTCTGAAGCAGAGGTCGAAATCCCTCTTAATCCACTTGGACTTGTGCGCAAGATTGCCAATCGTGCGGAGCGTCTCGGGGTTCTGTAGATGCGGGTAGACCTGTTCGAGTGTCTCAAAACTTATCTTCGTCCTACCGGATAGTTCACCAAGCACCTGCGCGAGGCCCACTTCCTGCGCTATCAGCTCCAGTAACTTCGGGCACAAATCGGGCGTTCCCAGAAAGAGCTCTTCCTCTGTACAGCGCGCATCGCCCCATTCGAAGTGGCGGACGTCGCGGGCATGAAGCTGCGCAACGAACGCCGGAGGGATAGGCGCATCGCTGTCGGTTAAGAGTGCCGTTCGATAGCCGAGGGACGCAAAGTGAATAGCGACAGCAGGAGCTGAAGCACCACCACCGTCTATCACAGTTGCGCCGACTTTCTGGAAGTGTGTCTGCGTCCCTTCCGCGTAACCCTTGAGAAGCGCAACTTCCGTCTGCCCCTCGCACACGAGCACGGTCCTTGTGAGCAACGCCTCCCCGAGGTCACGCACGTATCGCTTTGCTTCCAGAGGTGCGGTCGCAGTTGCCGCGGACGGCTTGACCTCGACCTTTCCTGTTGCGTCGCGTCGGCAGACGAAGACCTCGCCGAACCTGACCTCGCGTAGCACGCTTGTTGAGTGCGTCGTCAGAAACAGCTGGCCGCTCGCTTCGACTCGCTTGCGTAGGTGGCTCACCAACAGCGAGATTCGATGAGGCTCGAGGCCGTATTCAATCTCGTCCACTAGCAGGAACTGACGGTGTGCTGACTCGGCGCTCTGCAAGGCCGCAACTGCCAGGCGCGCGGACCCTGTTCCCATACAGCGGAAGGGCACGTTGCCGTCATGCAAAGCAACGCCGCTCGCATTCATGGAGAAGCTCGTGTGGTCAAGGTTTGCCGTCAGCTTGTCACGGACAGGAACGCCCAGGCCTTTGATATCAGGCGAGACCGCATCGATGATGTCACTGAATGTCGCCGCGCTTTTGACGGCAAAAGTATCTCGGGCGGAGCGTAAGAGTTCGTTCAGTTGAGCTGGCAACCGCTCCGGGTGGGCGCCGACGCGCTGCAACGCAGAGCCGCGACCCCAAGATAGATGCCTGTCAGCATAGGCTCCGAGGCGCGCTGGTGCCATCTCCTTGCGTTCGGCGAAGCGAACACGCCTGGATTTGTCGTCTGGGGTGCTACCAAGATAGATTGACCAGATGGGCTCGAACGTCTCATCTACCGTGAGCTCGAGAGCCAGTGCCGGGCCAATTCCTTTGTTCTCGGCTGGCTCCGAATGCCAGTCGAGTGTGGTTGGGTTCCAACCGGACAAATAGAGACCGTAGCGGTCCTCGCGCAAATAATCGGTCGGCAACCCTGCAATGCACGCCCAGATTCTGATGGCGTTCGCTGGATTGCCGTCATAAAAATCAAGGTCGTCGAAGGTGACGTTCTGCCGTTCTGCCAGCAGCAGGTCAATAGCGTCGAGTATGGTCGTCTTACAGCTGTCGCCAGGGCCGATTAGGGCGTTTACGCCCCGGTGGGGGACCAGAGTGAGTTCACGGATGCCCCGGAAGTTGACAACCCACAGCGCTGCAATGTGCACGGCGTTCCTCTGATATGAGGCGCCGCTCAATCGGGTGTTCGGGCCTCAGCCAATCATCTTTCTGCGGCACTTCTCAGAAATCAGCAGAAGCCGGCACCGGCTTCGTCTTCCTTTGCCTTCTGCGGCGAAAAAGTCATCATCGAGCAAGTAAGCGGCGAGGGCCCCACGTTTCCCACCGCAAGAACCTTTCGAAGTGCTTTGTTCCGGGCGGAAAGTCAAAGGAGCGCACTAGGTTTTACGCCTAGCGCCTTCGCGAAGCGCTCCAGCGTCTTCAGGAACATTTTACCTTGCCCGCCCTTTTCGAACACCGATACGGCGTTGGGATACATCCCTGCACGCGTGGCTAGCTCTCTTTGCGTAAACCCGCGCTTCTCTCGAAGAGCAACCACGTTTGCGACCACTTGCGCCGTCGAAATGCCTTCTCTCACGTGGCCGAGGTGAAGCTCATCCCCCTTGCCGTCACTTGGCGCGCAAAGCATCGTCCGTGGCTACTTCCGCCTGGCGCTCAACTTTTTTGACCAAGAACTTCTTCGTTGGCGATATGCCGTGGTCGTGCATTGGCTCGCGAACTCGAACCCGTCCGACTCAGAGTAGGTCCGTCGGCTTGATGCCAAATGCCGCCGCAAGCTTTTCGAGTGTCGCCAAACGAATGGCAACTGCTGAACCGCTCGCGGCCTCGATACGCGATACATGGTTCCGGTCCATTCCTATGCGGTCGCCAAACTCCTTCTGACTTATCTGTTCCACAGTGCGGCGGTCGCGCACATGCTGCCCTACCAATTTGCTGGAAACCGGGGCGCCGGGTGGGCTGTGCGCAAGGTTTTCCTCCACAGGTGTGTCAAGAAGGACCCGGACATCCACGTCCAAGGCGCGAGCCAGAGCATCAGCGCGCTCTATCGTCATTCGCGAAGACGTCCGCTCGTATCGACTGATGGCTGTCCTATCTGAGCCTAAGCGATTGCCTAGCTCCTCCTGAGAACAGCCGAGCGACTCCCGGTAGCGCTTCAAATTTTTGATGAATCGCTCTTGCAGCGACATCTGCGTTATCTAAAGAGAAAAACTAAATTCTCCCGTAGACAACGTAGATGTCTACGGCACTAGCATTGTCTACATTTGAGTTGTCGTCGTTTACATATACAACGCAAGCGTCTACACTTGCGGTTATCTCAACGCTGCCGGTGGCGCCAGCCTCTGCCTCATCCGGCGTTCACCCTAAGAAGTGATTGGAAAGCTGATATGGAAGCACTCCAACTGCGATACGTCCCCGCGACCGTGCGAGCTGTTATGTTGCGCGCTGGGGCACCGGCAACAATGGAAGTAGCTGGTCGTTCGTATGAGCTCAGCCCGGAGGAAATGCCAGGGGAGGTGGAGTGGCGCTTAGAACTGCTTCGATGGCTAGGTCGAAAGGTCTTTTTCTACCTTGCATCCGTGGCACCGGACGACCGCATACAAAAGCTGCTTCGGGTCGAGCACGACCTCATACGCCGCACTTGGCTCCACGCGATAGAAGCTCATGCCGTGGCGGAAGGCGCCCTCGATTCCATCAGTAACCTCACGGACCACGAAGTCGCCGCTCTTGTACGCGGAAGTGTTTATTTCGATGCTCTAACGAAGCGTGAGGGCGAGCGTTTAGTCAGGCGCTTTGAAAGGATGGTTGCGCGGCACTGCAAGCCGCGCGAGTCGGCTTCCCCACCCGAAGCTAACTAAAGCAATATCGGGGAGGGTATGAGTACTTCCGTGTTTGAACAAGGCACTCTGCTACTTGGGGTGCCTGCAGCAGCTGCACTCTTCGGATGGCTAATCGGCCGCTTGATTCGCGGCGGCCGCCCACGTATCGAAGTCGAACATCCGCGCATTGCGATGAGCGCTGCATACCTTCGAGATGCACACAACAACCGGGTCTCCAACCTCACGCGATATCGCTGCGCTTTCGAAGCCTTGTACTTTTGTCTGTGCGAAGTCGCTGATGCACGTGGTGTTGAAATGGAGGGAAGGGCACATCCGAACGACGAAATCTTGCGTGTTGGGCTTACGGCGCTCGGTGCGTCTTCGGAGGACTCTGGCAACGCCGAAAAGCTTGCGAAGTGGGCCGCTGATACTACGCCGGCGCTTCCGGATATCTCACTCCGTGACGCGTGTCGCCTTGCTGTGCGCATGTACGACGACACCGTAAAGCTGTTGCGTTCCAGAGGCTTCGATGCACGTAAAAGATGACTGCCCGGGCCTGAAAATTACGATTCACGAGGGCATTCGGACCGGAAAATCCTCGCTGCTGTGCGAACTTGAGGGTGGTGTTGTGCTCCAGAATGGCGCTCCCCTCACTGCTTGGGAGGAGGCTATGCGAGTGCTGGAACTGTGTGACGACAAGTACTGTACGCCCTGTCCCACACAGCAAAACCTCACCGTTTTTGCTTGGCGAAAAGACAAAGGCAACTTGGCACCATTGTTCAATGTGGATATCGAGCTGCGAAGTGGCACGGCAAAAGCAGTCTCGCGGGAGTTCAGCGGCCAAATCTCAGAGTGTGACGCGGTATTCGAAGCCGATGAGGATGCCGTTGCCATCATCCGCAAAGTGCTGTCGGCAATGTTGCGTGTAGAAAGATGAAGTCATTGACGTGTGTGAGACGGAAGCAGCGTGAACTAATGTCACTGGCTGAGCTGGCGCAAATGCCTTTCGTATCACCACTCTATGGGCGCAAGTGGCGGCCACGTAAGCACATCTTGCGACCAGTCAAGGTGGTGCGTGCGCATAGCTGCTCGTCACGAGAGGAAGCTTGTGCGAGCGACGGAAACGGACGTCGAATTGAGCGCATAAGGCTACGCAGGCTGTTCCGCGGTCAGTTGCGAAAACATACGCCAGACCCGCGCGAAGTACTGCATTGTGAGAGGTACGTGCTGCGCGCAAAAGCCGAAGTCTACTGCCGCAAGCGACGACGGATTTTACTCAGGGGCATGCGCAGACTGGCTCGCGAAGCAGAGGAATATGGATGGTACGAATGCTAACAGGCTTGCCGGGCGAGGCATACCTTATTCCGCCCCCGCGCAGTTGCGGCGGCCTAGTGCTCTATCTCGACTATGACGGCGTTTTGCACCCAGATGCTGTTTGTGTAGACCCCAAGCGTGGGCCAATTCTCGTTAATCGTCCGGGCCATCTCCTATTTGAAAATGTCGGAATACTAATTCAATTGCTCAGCCCGTATCCGGCTGTCAAAGTCGTCCTTTCTACCAGTTGGGTAAGGCGGTACAGAGGCAGCATTCGGCGCGTGTCTCGCGGGCTAACGCCTGCACTTCAGACGCGAGTGATTGGCGGTACGTTCCATAGTCGCATGGACCCCGGGACCTATGCAGCCGCGCCGCGTGGATGGCAAATATGGTCGGACGTTACGCGTAGACGTCCGGCAAGATGGCTTGCGCTTGACGATGATGACGAGTCGTGGCCGGCGTGGTGCCGCGACCAACTTGTGCACACCGACTCGGAACTTGGTATCAGCGCGCCGCGTGTCCGCGACGAGCTACAAGCAAAGCTGGCAGCAATGGTGCGCGAATGAGGAAGATGCACTATAGGACTCGTGTCGATGTCGCACGAGACAGCAGGCGGCTGCGCCGAAGTTTTGTGCGCAAAAATATTCTTTTGGCTGCGGACGAGTTTTGCCGGCGCAAAGGCATTTCACGCACGGAACTCGCGCGACAAGAGCGTTGCCGAGCTGTATTTGCCATCGTAGTCGAAGGTAGCCGACGCTACCCGGCGTTTCTTGCCGAACATTTTCTCAATCGACGTCGGCTTACCAAGCTGCTCCGACGCCTGCCTCCAGTCTTGCCAGCCGAATTGATTTTCGACTTGCTCATAGCACGGAGAGGGTCACTGGGCGACAAATCACCGCTGCAAGCATTACGCCGAGGAGCGCGCTATCGCATTGCGCTGGGTCTCGCTGACAGCCTAACTGACGAGTACCGACGAGGTCGCAATCATGGCACACGACGACGAACGTTTACTTGAAATATCCCTGTACGACGGCGAGTTCCTCGGAATAATGTCACCCTTCGCGAAGATATGCTCCATTGAGGGCGGTGTCACCCCTTGCGGAAGGCCGCCATTCTCTCCGTTGGAAGAGGCGTGGATACTGCTAGAGATGTGTGCCGAGAGGTATACGACGCCGCCCCCGCGCAGCGACTGCTTAACCGTGTTCATTCGTCGCCAAAACCGCGGCGATACCGAGGTCGAGCCGCTGATTCGCCTGGACGTATATGCGCACAATGGCGAAGCGACAGCGACCATTGTGAGCCGGACCCCAGCCTGGGATACCGAACGCGTTCGGTATCAACCCGATGACAGCGCGGTGACCATTGTGCTCAATGTCTTGCGAGCCAACGTGAGTGGCGTGTAGTGCTAGCTAGTAGGCGTCCCGATGCCCGACGACAAACTTCATCCGCAGCCTCCGCCTGAAATAACGGTGTTGGTCCGTGTCGGTTCACACCTTGCACACGACATCGCGGCGTCGATGCCCCTTGTATGCGCCCTAGCGCAACTAGTCTATCTTGCGACGTGAAATGCCTGCTTGCAGCACCACCCCGACGAACTCGGACAACGAGTCGCTTTTTGCGAAGCGCGGCTTCCGCCGCCAATCTGACAGTGGCACTCTCCGAGATGCCGTCGCATCTCGGAGAGTGCCGTGCGCATCGTCGAAACTTCGTTCTCAGCGTTGCCACTTGATGGGACCAATGCGCTGTAGCTCCTGCACTAGCCGGCGCCGGAGGAGGCCCAACAACTTCTGCGCGTCTTCTACGGTTGCATAGTCTTTCTTCAGTCGCCAATAGCCCTCGGCTGCGATGGCCTCAGTTTCGGAGATTGCATAGCGGCCGCACTGCACCTCCAGGGCGAGTGTGCGCACAAGCTCCGACGGGTGCCCATTCCATAGTCTCCGTAGCTCGTCGTCGAGCGGAGTCACAAAAGGGGGGAAGCCCGTATCGGGCGCGCTCAGTGCGCAGTCTGCGTTCACGCTGCCAAGGCAAATCTGGCGCGGGAGGGTCAACGTACGGAGCCACCATGCTGTTGCGGTCACGCTTCGTGTGGTCCAACCGGTAAACGCACATGTCGTACGCATACCAGTCCCCACGCGCCTCTTCGTCTGTTAGCACATGGTAGAGTTGTACCTGTATCGGTACAGGTCAATCGCGAAGGAGGACATATGCGTACCATCCCTTTCACCGACGCTCGCGCCAATCTAAAGCGCGTCATCGACCAGGTTGTTGAGGACGTGGACGTGACCCTCATTACCCGCCGCGACGCACCGAATGCGGTTGTCATGTCCCAAGAGCACTACGATAGCTTGATGGAGACGGTCCATCTTCTGCGTTCCCCGGCAAACGTAGCCCATCTTGAGCGCTCCATTGCGCAGGCGCGCGCGGGTAAAGTACAGCCCCGCGCGCTGGTTGACGACACCGAATGAGCGGCGCTTTGAACGTTATGTGGACTGCCGAAGCTTGGGACGATTATGTCTACTGGCAGGGGCAAGACAAATAGACGTTAAGGCGCATCAATCAACTCATTGGGGACGTGCAGCGCTCGCCCTTCGAAGGTATCGGTAAGCCTGAACCGTTGAAGGAAAACCTGACTGGTTTTTGGTCGCGCCGCATTGATGAAACGAATCGGTTGGTCTACGAAGTAGCAAACACGCAAATCAATATCGTTTCGTGCCGCTACCGCTACTGATGGTCAACACCAAGGAAGATGCGTTGGCGCATCGGATGGCGTCAAGCGAGACCTTCGGCATCGCAGGTCTTTGGCGGGAGTGGGATGAAGGTGAGGAGGGCAAATCACTTTCGCGCACTATGTTGACAGTGGCCTCGAGCGAGCACACCCTCATGCGCCGATTTCACAAACCTGGGGACGAGAAGCGCTCTGTGGTCGTTGTCCGGCCGTCGGACTACGACGGCTGGCTCGCCAGTCGTTCAATGGACGAAGCACGGTCATTTCTGGACTTGTTTCCAGCGGAGTTGATGCGCGCAGAGCCCTGTCCTGCGCCCAGCGTTGGTCAAATAACCGTGGCAGGTCGGACATAAAAAAGCACGACCAAGACGGCCGTGCTTTTCGAATCAGATTGGACGCGAGACTTTCAATCAAAAGCATGAGGGGGGAAATCAGTGTACTCCGCTCGTTCCAGCGTTTCCTCGAGCTGCGATTGTCGGCTTCTCTGAGAAGACTGTTCCTTGAATGCGCGAGATGTACCGCTTTGTTACGAGCACGTTGACAAGAACGTTCTCAAGGCGGACGCCCGGAATGTCGGTGCTCGCATGAAGTTGCATGAATCCGCTTGCAGCAACGTAAGCCAAGTTTTCCCACATCCCATCGGGTTCCTCCGCGCACTGTAGTGTCCGATACTGTCCGATGATTGGTGCATCCGAGCCGATTCCAACTCGACCGAACGCACCCACAAGTCCGCGACCTCCGACTGCCGTCTCAAACGCGTGAGGGAGATACCGCTGTCGATGCCACAGGTCCATTGCGCTCCATACCTCCGGGTCAGTGATATCGGCAAGCCAGTAAATCTGAATGCCACCGACCTGTAGACGAAACGTGAGGAGTCGGTCATCACCTACGCCGATGCTGCCATATCCGAAGCAGACGCCGGTCTTCTGACGCTGAACGGTTGCTAACAGATTCTCATCCAGGGGGCACGTGAGTATCGGCAGGTTCCCAGGCACCTTTCCGGCGAGCTGATTTTCCGACGCAAATTCATGCGCGAGGCGCAGGCCGCCGACGTTGAGAAGAGTGTAGTCAAAGTCTTGCATGTCTATGAGTTCCTGACGGTTTCTAGTTAGCCAGTTGTTGCCAGTTAGTTTGTTCCTTTGCACAGTTCCGCGCACCGTGCCGGATCGGTCGTTAGTTGACGACGCATTCGGACCATGCGTCTTGCCTATATAGCGACTGCATTCAAGGAACATCCTCAACTGAATACATGGAGTCATCCGCCTCGCTTCGAACTGTTGATGTCGATACGAGACGGGCGACGTCTACGTCTAGGACAAGAGTTTTAAATTCCGTCAGTCTCGAAGCCGAAATCTGCGTCTCCGGGCGGCGACAAAATGGATTTCCTCGCAAGCGGTGTGCTGCTCATAAATAACGTTTAAATTCCGGCACCGGCGCTCATTACTCGTTTGACGGCGGTGGGCACCAGTGGGCTCGCTAGTGAATAGCCTCTGGCCGAGATTTTTTTGGTGGAAGACATCTATCGAAAGGGATTGCGAGAAAAACCGTCCAAAGGAATTCAGAAAGCGACATAACCTTTAATGCTGACGTTCCGGGCCTCACTATGATCGGGTTCGCTAGTATCGACACACTTTAAGCTCGCGCCGCTTAGATTCAATCAAATCATTAGCGTCGTACATGCTTCCATACCAGGACGGGCGGCACTTCGCTCGTACAGCCTTGGCGTCGTCAGCTTGCCCTTGAAGACAGTTTTCGTCGCGAAGCGGCCTGTGGTTTTCGCCAGAGGACATCATCGCGCATTGAAGCAGGTCGATGTCAATTGACGGATTCCATGGATACGCAACAAATGTCCACGACCTCTTGTGCACAAAGACCACAGGAAAAGTGCTTTCAAGGGCGTCAAACAACGAAAGCTTCCGTGCGTCCAACTCGATTCTCCCTCCAACCAAGCATACCGTTGCCATGCCCGGAAGATTCGGTCCATCTGTGTTGTACACATCAAAACATTCGACCGTGAGCGGCTCACTGCTCTCATCAAGCTCTGCTGGCGTCGTGATGCAAATGCATGCCACCTCCTCGAGTACGCCTTGAATTTCAGGCGGGAGTTGCGCCGCGGGAACTTGGGCGCACACAAGTCCGCCATTTTCCTGCGCATATCGCCGGATGTAATCCAGTGCCTGCGATGCGGAGCGGCCGGTCAGTTGGATGCAGTTGATGCTGTGAGCTACGTCTGTCATTTCTCTCTCAATTTGATAGGTGCCTAAAGCCTCGCCAGTCTGGACCGGTCGAGGTCTGAATTCATGCCGTCAACTAAAAGTCGGCACTCACCATATAGCGAGCGCTCTGAAATTAGCGCGTGCCAAGGAAACTTTTCTCACGTGCGTTCAGCTGCTCCGACGCACACGGCGTTGCTATGCCTGCGACGAGCGCACGCCCCGATGCCGTCATCCGCATCGACGGAACTTCGCTCGCTACCGAAGTAGCTTCGCGCCATTGTCGAATCCGAACCCTGACCGTCATCTAAAAATTCACCTCGACGGAAATATAAACACGTCTCCCTTGACTGCCCATCGTCCTTCCTCGGAGAACCACGGTGGCAGCAGTCAACACGTCGTACCAGTTTCAGAACCCGCTTCGCGTAGTCGAACTTTTTGCCGGTGTCGGTGGCTTCAGGCTCGGCCTTGAGCGAGTGCACGGCAACCCCTTCGAAATGGTGTTGAGCAATCAGTGGGAACCTGGCAAAAAGGTCCAGCATGCAAGCGCTGTATATCAAGCTCGGTGGCAGGGCGACGTTCACTTGAACGAGGACATCGCCGAGGTACTGAAATCCGAAGCAGGACGCACAGCGATTCGCAAGGCTCGCCCCGACGTCGTCGTTGGAGGTTTTCCTTGCCAAGACTACTCTGTAGCCAAGCCGCTCTCGCAGTCGCAGGGCATAGAAGGGAAGAAGGGGGTGCTCTGGTGGTCGATTGCCGAGCTGCTGCGGCAGCGAATTGCAGACGGCGAGCCAGTGAAGTACCTCGTCTTGGAAAACGTCGACCGTCTCATCTCGTCTCCGGCTGTGTGCCGCGGTCGTGACTTCGCGATGGTGCTGTCGACGCTCTATGGTATGGGCTACGCGGTCGAGTGGCGCGTTGTCAACGCCGCTGACTACGGCTTTCCACAACGCCGCCGGCGAGTGTTCATCGTCGCATACCACGTTACCACCGGCATTGCTGAGCGGGCTGCTAGTCGCGTTAGAGAGGGTGGGGCGACATGGTTCAATCAATCGGTTTTGAGTCGCGCATTCCCCGCAGCACTGGTAAATGAGCTTGATGCATCGGTTCCAGCTTTGAGCTTGCGCGACGAGCCTTTCAGCGAACAACTGACTTACCGGCCGCTTTCGAACGGCAAGAGCTGGTTTGCAAACAGCGGAATCATGGTTGCCGGCAAAGTATGGACGGGTGCCGCGAAGGCAACCGCCATTGACGACTTCAGCGCGTTTACAGGTTCGGTGTGTCCGCTCACGCTCGGAGATGTTGTGCGCAAGACGGGACCTGTGCCGACAGCGTTCTACCTGCGAGAAGGGGATAAGCCGAAGTGGTTGGCTGCAAAAGCGGCGAAGCGGGTTCCTCGCGTCAAGAATGGCTTTGCGTACGAATATGCGGAAGGTGCGATGGCCTTCCCGGACCCGTTGGACCGTCCATCACGCACCATCATCACGTCGGAAGGCGGCTCGACCGCGTCCAGAACGAAGCATGCGGTTAGGGAGGCTTCCGGCCTTGTTCGCCGACTGACTCCTGAGGAGTTGGAGGAACTGAACGGATTCCCCCGTGGCTTCACGGACTGTGCAGGGGCTTCGGACTCGACACGAGCGATGCTGATGGGCAATGCCTTGGTGGTGGGTCTGGTGACAAGGATTGGCGAAGCGCTTTATCACGCGCATGTGAAATCGCTGCGAGTCACATCAACGAGTGGTGCAAGCCCTCGAGCTACTGCGAGAGCTCTTTTGGCTCGGGCTCGTGGCTAGCAAGTCTGCGATTCAACTCCGGCTGCTGCCGGTTGCGCTACGCTTCACGGCAGATCCGTTCATCCAGCCGTGTGCTCTGCAAGCGTCAGGCTCCGTGCCGTAGGGGCGAGGTGAAAATCTGCGGCCCCTTCGGTTAAGAAACCGTCGAGAACCCGAGACGATTTGCACGTTAAAACTCGACACTTGTTTGGCCGACGAGTTGCATACGCCAGTCAATCCGCAGATCCCTCTCCCTGACCGGCAGACCACGTTTACCATCATGCCCCACGCGTAAGAGAATGAGCGAATGGCCCAGCTGAGCCGCTCGCTTCGACAGACGCGAATCTATCGCTCCGTAGGAGGTGGCGCCGAGTTGCCGGACGAACGAAGCCACTTGCTAGCAATCCAAAATTGCCTTTGCGCCTCAGTTATCGGGCTAGCTTAGCTTGTACGAGCCCGCCCCAGCGCCTGCAAGTTTCCCCCCATCGACGATCAAGTATTCCGGACGGATGGGTCGTCCTTCGAGGAAGCACTGCAGAATCTCGAGCGTACCTGCGGCATAGCGGGCTTGCGCAGACAGCGAAGTGCCGGAAATATGAGGCGTCATACCTTCATTTGGCATGCTACGCCATGGGTGGTCGGCCGGAGCAGGTTGTGGAAACCAGACGTCGCCCCCATAGCCCGCGAGTCTGCCCGATTCAAGCGCACGCACGATCGCGTCCGTATCGCATAGTTTTCCGCGAGCACAGTTGATAAGATAAGCTCCCCGCTTAACATGGCTGAGCAACTCGTCGTTGAACATATGTTCTGTTGACGGGTAGAGCGGGCTCTGCAGGTTTATTACGTCACAGACCTGAACCAGTGATTCGGCACTCGCGTGGTATGTCACGCCCAATTCTTTCTCGAGCTCAGGCGAGAGCCGATGCGGGTCGTAATAGTGCAGGTGTACGTCGAACGGCTTCATCCTCCGCAGGATTGCAAGACCGATGCGACCGGCGCCGATCGTGCCGAAGTGCATTCCTTCAATATCGTAGCTGCGGGATGCGCAGTCGGCGATATTCCAGCCGCCACTCATTGCATATCGGTGGGCCGGCAGGTAATTGCGTACCAAAGCGAGTGCGGTCATCACCGCATGCTCTGCAACACTGATGCTATTCGAAAACGTTTCTTCAGCAACGATAATGCCGCGTTCAGCCGCTGCTTGGAGGTCGACGTGATCCGATCCGATGCCCGCTGTCAAGGCAAGCTTCAACGTTTCTGCTTTGGCGATGCGTTCTCTAGTTAAATAGGCCGGCCAGAAGGGTTGCGAAATCACGATATCCGCGTCAGGGAGGTGGCCCTCGAACTCGGAGTCCGGTCCATCCTTGTCGCTGGTCACGACAAGTTCATGTCCGTTGCTCTCTAAATAGCAGCGTAGGCCGAGTTCTCCCGATACACACCCGACAAGCTCGCCAGGTCTGAACCCTAGTGCCCCCTGCGGTGCCGGGAGGCGTTGGCCGCCTGGGTACGATGAAATCGTTGGCACATTCGCGCGAGCATAACTTGGGGGGTAGCCGGTCACCGGGTCGGGATAGAGGACACACAGGACTTTCGCCATTGATCTTTCTCCTTAAGCTGAATTGGGGCGGAGCCATTGGTTACGCGCCGCCCGCAGCTTAAGAAAGACCTCGCTACCATCATTGCGCCCGTGCACGAAATTTTCACATTCGCATGCAAGCGCGTGATTCGCGCGGCACGGTGCATCTTTAGGTGCTCGCTTGCCCGCCAAGTCAGGTCGACCAGCTTCAAGGTTGTAGCCGTGACAAGCCGCTTGCTGCGGGGAGCCTCACCAGGAACGTCGTACCGGCCGTCTGATCCGACAAGACGCGAAGACGGCCTCCGTGAGCTCGGACGATAGAGTGTACAACCGACAGACCAATCCCCATGCCGGTTTCTTTCGTCGTGAAGAAGGGCTCGAAGAGTCGGTCCATATTGGCTGCGGACACACCAGGTCCCGTATCGGATACCTTCATTTCGACTTCCCCGTATTCATCCGTTGACGTATTGATACGCAATTTTCGGCGCCCTTCGTTGACCGCACTCATTGCTTCGATTGCGTTGGCGACTAGGTTGAGCACGACTTGTTGGAGCTGGATTCGATCGCCGCTCACAAGTGGCGGCGGCGACGCGAAATCAGTCTCGATACGGATACCATGCTTTTCGGCGTCGCGTCGTATCATAAATAAGACATCGAGAATAGCGGAATTGATATCAACTCTTTCCTCCCGGGTTGGCGATTTGCGGACAAGTCTCCTAATCCGATCGACGATGTCACTGGCTCGCATGGCGTCTCGCACGATCAGATCGAGGGCTTTGCATGCTCTTTCAGTGTTTGCCGGTTGTGCGGACAGCCAACGCAATGCAGCGTCGGCATTTGCGGCCATCGCAGCGATTGGTTGCTTGACCTCGTGGCTGATCGTTGCGGTCAGCTGGCCGACTGTGGAGACGCGATTTGCGTGCGCGAGCTCGCGTTGCGCTTCACGATAGCGGATCTCCGTCTCGCGGGCCTCCGCCTCAGCTCGCTTGCTTTCGGTCAAATCGACAACGAAGCCGACTCCCTCTTCGCCCCCGGGTGAAAACATCGCGGCACCGAGAAGGACCGGCGCACGACTTCCGTCCTTCCGAAAATATTCCTTTTCGAACGGTGGCAGGACTCCGCTCTCGCGAAGCTGAGGCTCATACAACTGTAAGTCGCGCTGAAGCCAGTCTTCTGGCGTCAAATTTCTCCAATTCAATTGCCCGCGCTCCAGTTCATCCCGACTGTAACCAAGCAGATTGAGGAAGGCGGCGTTCGCGTTAAGTAGCGTTCCGTCGAGCACAAAAATAAATATGCCGATGATGTTTGCATCGACAAGGCGTCGGATGCGTGCTTCCCGGTCAGATAGTTCCTTATAGAGGCGAGCGTTCTCCAAAGCAATCGCTACTTGTGAGGCAAGTAGCTTGAGAGCCGCTACACGGGGCGGTGCAAAGACTCCCGGGGTAACCTTATTTTCGAGGTATAGGGCGCCCGTTAGCTCTCCACGCCGCAGGAGCGGGATACAGAGTACCGCGCGAACTCGATGGGCATCTATATATGGATCTGATCCGAATAACTGGTCGATAGCCGTATCGCTGATGAGTACGGTCTCTTCGGTGCGCAAAACGTAATTGACAACCGCCATCGGTATCTGGCTACTATCAATTGCGGTGCTTACCTGTTCGACAGAAACGGTCTCTTCGTGGACGGTCGCGTCAGCTTCGATTTTCGCGCCACCTCGTGCCGACGAGAGAATCAATAGCGCCCTGTCCGCTCCTGAGTACGGTAGCGCGGCCTGCATGAATGTGTCTATTACCTTTTCGAACACAATCTCTGACGAAACGCGTTGTGACACATCGATTAGCATGTCCGAATCAAAACCAGCGGCATTCGAACTCATCGTGTCACTCGGGTGATTTGTATGGCCGCTCACGCCGACATGAGGATAAATCTCGTCGATTTGGCGAACTTTACCTAGCGCGCCCCAGCGGAGATAACCGTAGCGAGCGTTTCGTAGATAGGCATCAGATATGAGCTCAAAGCCGCGCGAACGATAAAAGCGCGCGGCGAGTTCGCTGGCAAGTGCCTCTTGGTGTGGAAAGCCGTGGGAGCGTGCGGATTGAATGGCACGCTCATACAATCTCTCGGCTTCTAGCACGCGTCCTTCGAGTCGAGCCACCTCGGCGCCCACCAGGGCAGCACGGTTTGCGAAATTCTCAGGGAAATTGGTTGCCAGTATTCCCAATCGTGCATGATGATGGGAAAGCCTGGAAAGCCAGTCGATCCGATCCTTACGCTCTTCGACGGATCCGTTTTCGATGTTCGCAGCCAACGTTAGCGCGGCATAGAAATGAAATTCCGCCTCTTCAAGGAACATCGAAGACGTCCATATTAACGCCTGCGCCTTTGTTAGTGAATTGGTCGCTGTTGCATAGTCGCCCGACAGGTAGCGTGCCTGCATCTTTCGCGTCCAATACCAGCACTCCGCAACAGCTAATCCAGTGCTTCCCGCCAGCTGCAATTCGAATTCGCGCTCATCGAAGTGCTCATCGTCGAACAGTCCGAATAGGCGAGTCTGCCCTTGCATCGAGCGAACGAATGCAAGCTGGGTAGATATGATACTGGTGGCTAGACCATGCCGTGCTTTCTGAGCGAAGATGAGTCCATCCTCTGCTTCGGCTTGAACGCTCTGTAGAGCTTCGCCTGCGAACAGCAGATTCGTGTTTAGACTGCACAGGGAATAGGACGCATAGAGAAGGTCGCCCGCTTTGTTCGCTGCAACGAATGCTCGTCTTAGGATAGGCTCTGACAGGCGAACGTGCTGCGTCCAATGCATTGTGAAAATTACGAACACGATGCAAGTGCTCGCATGAAAACGGTGTTGGGTGTTGAGTTCCGCGATTGCGTAGCCCGCCTGACCAAATCGAATTCCAATTTCGAAATCGCCAAAACGCGGGCCGGCTATTCTACTTAATGTTGCATACGCGACGCAGGAAGCTTCGGAGTTTCCATTTGCAAGGCTAAGGTTGATCGCTTTGCATGTGATCAGCGAGTTGAGATTGAAATCAGTGAAGCAAGCAGCAGATAAAACCCTCGTTAGCACTTCTACGGTCGTTAGCGCGACAGAGTCCGTCATCGGGGGTAGCTTGACGATATCCGCGACCGCAAGACCAGCCACTCTCCTTTGAAGCTCTGAATACTCATCCTCGACCTCATCGTCGCTTGGGTGGGCGCAGCACGGTATGCCAACATACCCAAGAAACTCAAGTGCAACGGAAATGGCGCGGTTGCTTCGGTCTAGTGCCGTATAGACATCCATTCGCATGACCGCGACTTTGCCTCTGTCAACTAGCCTGTAGAGGCCCGTCGAGAGCGTCGTCAGGCGGAGCTCAGCGGCTAATAGCTTGCCTGTGAGGAATTCGCATTCTGCAAGCTCCACTTCAAGCTGGAAGCGGATGTCGGAGTCGCGATCGCGCTGGTTCTGTCCGAGAATGGCTGCACCAGCATTGAGGTAACGTAGGGCGCCCTCGTAGGCTGCGGACAGTTTGGCGCGTATGCCGGCACGTAAATTTATCTTTGCAACGGCTGCGCGCTCGTCGTCTGAAGTGATGCCACTCAGTGCGCGATTATATTGGCCGGCGATTTCGAAGAGTCCATCATCATTCTCGTCAGAAAGAGCGGACGACAAAAATCTGGCAATCGTCAGGTGTGTTTTGACACGAGCCGATTCGGGAGTAAGCGCATAGGCTGCCTCCTGAACACGGTCGTGCGAGAATCGATAAGTGTTACCCACGCGCTCGACGAGTTCCAGCTGAACCGCACTTCGCAGCTTGCTGTGTATCGCATTTTTGGACGATTGACGGACGAGTGCTAGGCTTTGGGCGGTAGCGCCGTTGCCGAGGCATGCTAGCTCGCGAAGAACTTCCCGACAATCGTGGGGTAGGCGTTGGAGCCGCGCGGTCATTAGATTGGCCACGTTTTCGGTGTAGCTGGCGCTTTGTATGGGCCGGAGGTCCCATT
The DNA here is from genome assembly GCF_040965695.1 of Paraburkholderia sp. BR10937. Taxonomy (NCBI): domain Bacteria; kingdom Pseudomonadati; phylum Pseudomonadota; class Betaproteobacteria; order Burkholderiales; family Burkholderiaceae; genus Paraburkholderia; species Paraburkholderia sp. BR10937. The sequence goes on along the minus strand of NZ_JBFRCL010000039.1, from coordinate 41,993 downwards.
GCCAGCGACCCGCAGCTTTATCCAAAACAAGCACGTGCTCTTCGGCGAGTGTGCGGAGGAACTGGATTGTAAAGAACGGGTTGCCGGCAGTTTTTGTATGAACAACGTTCGCCAGTGGTTCCACGAGCTTGTTGTTCGAGCGCAATATGTCGCTAACCAGTGATACAACTTGCTCGGCCTCGAGTGGCGCCAGCTTAATCTCCTCAATAGTGGCGCCGGTCGCCTTCACCGCGACAATTTTCAGCGCGAGCGGATGAGATTCGTTGACTTCGTTATCACGGTATGCCCCAACTAGCAGGATGTGGCGCATATCAGGATGTCCCACAATGTCGCCCAATAGTTCGAGTGTAGCGGCGTCCGCCCACTGTAGATCGTCGATGAAAAGGACTAGCGGGGTGTTTTCGCGCGCAAAGACCTGGATGAAGCGACGCAGCACAAGCTGAAATCGACTCTGAGCCTGTTGCGACGGTAGCTCAGGTGCCGGAGGTTGGTCACCCAAAACGAGCGTCAACTCCGGCACAAGTTCCGTGATGAGCCTCCCGTTCGGCTCCACGGCTTCACGTATTGCATCGCGCCAGTTTGTCAGGACGTCGTCGTGCTTGGTAAGCAGCGGCATGACGAGTTGCTTAAGAGCGAGCGCTAGCGCGGCATACGGCATCTCCCCGTTTTGCTGATCACACTTTCCCGCTGCAAAGGTCACCTGAGAAACGCTTAACGTTCTTTGCAGCTCGTGCACCACAGAAGACTTGCCTACGCCGGAGTAACCGGAAACAAGGATTAGTTCTGGTGCGTCGCCACGCAGCGTTCGCTCGAATGCCTCAACCAGCCGCTCGGCCTCCGTTTCGCGGCCGTATAGTCTGGACGGACCGCGAAATCTGTCGGGTAGGTCAGCCTCGCCCAGTTCAAATGGGCAAATCGCGCCTTGTTTGGCCCAGTCCTTCATGCACCGTTGAAGGTCACTTTCGAGGCCCGCAGCGCTCTGATAACGATCCTCGGGCGCCTTCTCGAGCAACTTCAGGACGATCGCCGAGAGCTGAAACGCAACGGATGACGAACGTACGTGCGGGGCGATCGGCTTTCGCGAAGTATGACCGAGTATCCATTCCGTCGGGCCATTAGCCACGAATGGCAATTTCCCCGTCAGCATCCGGTAGAAGATGACGCCCAAGCTGTACAGGTCACTACGAGCGTCAACGGAGCGACTTAGGCGTCCCGTTTGCTCCGGTGACATGTATGCCATAGTTCCAGTGACACTCCCTGCGGGAGCCGCGGGACTATTCCGGTGTGGAATATCGGAAGCGATACCGAAGCCGGTGAGCCTAACGGTGTTATTGGCCTTATCGACATACAGGTGGGCAGGCTTCAGGTCTCTGTGCACGATGTTTTCGGCGTGCATTTGGGCAACAGCGGCCGCAGTACTAATAGCCAGTTTCAAGAACCATTCACCGGATAGGGGGACAGTCAGTAGCTGCTCGAGCGGTTCACCACCTGTATCCTCAAGGAGCAGAACGGCTCGGTCGCTTTGGCGCTGCATCTCAATTGGGCGTATGGCCCAATGCCCCTTGAGCCTGTCCCTTAACCGGTATTCGTTTTGAAGTCGTTCGAACGTCGCTATATCGAGCGCGTCGCTTTTTGGTCGGACTACCAAGAGGGAAGTCTGCTTTCCGTCTGAGCCCGCGGCGAAGGCTCTGCAGTGGATAAGCTCGGCATCTTCATAGACGATATCGAGGGGCCTATTCAAAACAAACTGTGTAGCCTGCGTGATCGCACCATCAGTGTAGCTGCGCGGCGTCGCGTTTTCCGGATTAGAAGATGCCGGCTCAACGCTGGGCGATGAAGAACTATTCGCAGTTTTTTTCATGGCACTTGCGGATTCTGGTAGATGTTTCCGACGCTGCATCTTCGGAAAAGTATTGGAAGAAACCGATGTCTACCCATCACGAATATGTGAATTCGGGAGGTGGGTAATGCTTTGCTTGACGACATGTCAGCTCACCCTTATGAGGGTATCGAACTCAGAGCGTCTCGTCTGATCCGCAGCTTTTCCAAGCGGAGCTTGGAGGAATCATGGTCACGAGTCAAGCTCTTCGTCCGGAGTCCGGCGCATCGAAGCCTCGTCCGAAATATAGCTCCCCTGGATGTCCACGGCGCCGCCGGAAAGGGGCACGGCGTCTTTACCGAAGGGCTGGGTACGCTGGCTGGTGACTTCTTCTGCATCTGCCCGACGCCAGAACTCAATGGTCCCCTCGAGAAGGGGACTCGGAGAAGTGTATGGAGTGCGGGCCGCCACACTGGGAAACCAAATGAACAGAGCGCGCATCGATTTGGTTTTCGGCGCGAGCGCAAACTCCAGGCGTTGTCCGAAGTCCACGGGAGACGATTCTCAGGGAGGGGGGTTATCCGTGACTTCGTCCCAGCTTGGGTAAAGGTAACGAGTCCCGACCGCTTCGACGATATTTGAGGCACGGCATGGCCTTATCCGTGGGGGCCATGCTTTGACGAACGACGCTCACCGTAGCGAAGTGCGATTTCCGCAAGCTCGTACTACAGTTGACACGTCACGCGCGTGCCGACGGGCTATCCGGGCGCTTGACCAAGCCCAATGCTTCCGCCTTCAGGACGAAGTCGGCTATAGACTGCGATTCCATTTTTTTCATCGCTTGGCCGCGATGAAGCTTCACGGTGATTTCACTCAGATTCAGCTCAGCCGCAATCTGCTTGTTTAGAAGCCCCCCGGCGACCAGTTCCATCACCTTCCGCTCCCGCGCTGTCAACGACTCGTACAACGCGCGCAGCGCTGCTGCAGATCGCTCGCTCAGGCGCCTTAGCCGATCTACTTCCAAGGCGGAAGTCACAGCTTCGACCATGTCCTGTCCGCGAAAAGGCTTCGCCAAGAAATCCACAGCGCCGGCTTTCATCGCTTGAACCGACATCGGTATGTCCCCATGAGCCGTCATTAATATTACGGGTAGGCGCAATCGACGCACTATGTTCTCTTGAACGTCGAGACCGTTTTGCCCTTTAAGCCGGACGTCCAAGACGACGCAACCCGGCACGTCGGGCAACTCTAGAGCGAAAAATTCGGTGGCTGCCGCAAACAGCTTGACAGTCAGGCCCACCGATCCGAGCAGTGTTTCGACAGCCTTACGCATCGCGCTATCGTCGTCGATCACATAGACGATTGAATCGATAGCGTCATCCGGCGCATCATTCATTTGTTCCCCGGCTCTGTGTTAAAAAATGGCGGCTGATCCCAATTATTGGAAAATGGCGCGGCCTGGAGCTTCGCCGTCTATTTTAACTAAAACACAGTGCTGGAGTTCCAATGTATCCGTCTACTAAGTGCACGTGCGCGCCACCATGGGATTGTTCGTGGGGCACCACAACGCATCAGTCGGCAAATGTCGCGCCATACTTCGCTGTGGTGGTGTTCGCAACCTCGCGCACACCGGCTTGGCGTTTGACCCTTGCACAACAGTAGAGGCCGTTCGAACTATGCACCCGCAACCGAAGTTGGGCCGCCGGACGCGAGAAGCGGCGCGCACGCCACAAAGAGGCGGCGAATCGGCGACATCGATCGACCGAGACCATTTTGGTTTGCAAACCCATAGCGCTGCCGCGCCCGCTCTCCCTGTTACCGCCCGCGGGCGCTTCGTGTCAGCCAGGTCTAAGAGATAGAGAATGCGGATCAGCACAGAGGTGCCTTTGGCAGCGCACCAGGGTAAACTCTGAGGGCTACCGGCAAATTCGTCTCTCTCCGATACAGGGTCCGGCTCCGGTGAGATGCATTCGGGCTGATTCGTTGTGCACGCAAGGACCATCACTTGTGCGGTCAAACGGAGGTTGGTGGGTGAAACCCTGGCCCGCGATCATTTAAGAAGCGACTAAAACGACGACGGGCCGACGATTTGCTCCACGCGAACCAACAATTTGGCCTCGTCCAGCGGTTTTGAAAAAACCCCTGCCCCTCCTATTCTCCTGCACCGATTTACGACGTCCTGCGTTGCGTAGGCGGTAACGAAGACCGTCGGAATCGCCAGTTGGCGAGTTGCTACCTCTTTTACTAATGCAATCCCGTCGAGATCTGGCATCTGGACATCTGCAATCAACAAGCAAATCTCCAACCTGTCGAGTTCAGAAAGAAACGCTGCGCCCGAATCGTAGGCTCGCACAACCCAGCCGAAAGACCGCAATAAACTCGCTATTCCCAATCTCATTGACTGATCGTCGTCGACAATGGCGATGACTTTAGACCGCAAGATGGTGTCCATTGTGCACGATGCCGCTGGGTCGAACCGCGTTATTGGGGCTAGCAATGGAAGCGAACATACCGTATTCGCGCCGGCGTCGCAATAATACGTTCGCGTTAGCGCGATCGCACCTCATGCGTATTCAAGGCGGACCAGATGTCAACGCGGCTCTCTTCTCGATTGCACTTTGGGGGTTACGCGGTAGAGCTTTTTTGGGGACCACTGGCGTTCTTCAACTACTCACGGCAGGAACGTGCTGCAGCATCTTTACGAGTTCAGCCACGGACCGAGCTGACAGTTTCCTCATCGCTTGGGCGCGGTGTATCTTTACGGTCACTTCACTCAACCCCACGCGGTCGGCAATCTGCTTGTTCCGCAGCCCCTCTGCGACAAGGAAAATGACCTCTCGTTCACGGGGTGTCAACATTGCGTAAAGACTACGAATCCTGAGCGCTTGATAATCTTGTGAGCGCGTCTCCTCACTTCTTCTGAGCGCGCCGGCGACGGCGTCGAGAATATCCTGTTCTCTGCATGGCTTGGTAAGGAAATCGAACGCGCCAGCCTTCATCGCTTGGACCGTCATGGCGATATCACCGTACGCCGTGAGGAAAATAACGGGCATGTGAATTCCTGCCTGAAGAGCGTTCTGTTGTATCGTCAGTCCACTCATGCCACGAAGGCGTACATCGAGAATGAGGCAGCTGACAACATCAGGAATCTCCGAGTTCAGAAATGTGTGCGGTGAATTAAAAGTACGCACCTCCAAGCCCTCCGAGCGAAAGAGGCTTTCGAGCCCACTGCAGATGCCGGGATCGTCGTCAACGACATAAACTATCGCTCCAGGTTCTAGAGAGTTCCGCATAGTTACCTTGTTCTCCCCAGAGAATTGCACTTACGTTTACCTAAATCTTGGGTCTCTGTAAGCATAATGCGCCACCCGCGTTGCCTCAATCGTGAGATCGCCTCGAGAACGATAGCAATGGTCTATTGGAACTATACTTTCGTATAGCCAACGCGTAAAACGCGCGCTCCGCGCGTACTTGGACGCGGAGTTTGGAATACGATTCCGATAGCAACCTTCGCATCCCTAGGTAGCAGAACTGGGGGCTCACGTGTATGCGAAGCCACGATCACTCGCGTTAGGGAGCACATCCTGACCATTCTTTTCGAGCAATTTTCCAACTTGAGTGGTGCGACGGTCACTTTACTGCGCGACGGTCCGATACAACTATATAGAGTGCGGAGATCGCACTCATCTGTGCTGGCCGCGATCCCCTTATCCCCGGTGCAAGACGGCGCACTAAATCAATTGCGCTATGAATACGGCATTAGGAGCAAGCTGCAGCGGGGATTTGCGCTAGTCCCGGAGCAGTTAACCATTCATCAACAGAATCCCGCGATGTTGATGGAAGATCCTGGCGGCCTGATGTTGTGTGAGCTAGTCGGGGACGCCATGCCCTTGGGTAAGTTCATTTCGCATGCCAAGGAAATTGCGCTTTCTTTGGCTTTGGCCCACGAATCAGGTCTGGTGCATGGCGCCTTGGCGCCTTCGAATGTTATGGTTCATAGCACAGGTCTGCATGCGTGGCTGACAGGCTTTCGTCCGCCACATGCGGATTCCATCGACACTGTCTCGCCAAACGGTTCGATTCTGATGTGCGAACGGGAGTTGTTGCACTACATCGCGCCGGAAGCGACGGGGAGAATAAATCGTGTTGTCGATGCGCGGTCTGATCTATACTCTCTGGGCTGCATTTTCTATCAGATGCTCACCGGGAGCGTTCTCTTTCCCGATCTCGCCCCGTCGGAGGAGGTGCACGCACATCTCGCAAGACAACCAATGGATGTCGCCAGATTTATGGCGACACCATTGGTCGGCGTGGCTGCAAAGCTCAGATCAATTTTGCACCGTCTGCTCGCCAAGGACCCTGAGGAGCGCTACCAATCCGCGACAGCGCTAGCCCGAGACCTCCTGGTTTGTCAGGACCACGGGATCGATAAATCCACCATTAGCCCATTTGTGCATGTGCGTTTCGCGCTGCCCACTCCTGATTCCTTGGTCGCGCGGGAGCACGAAGTCGAAACTTTGCTTGAGTCATTACGCGACGTTTCCGAGGGAGAGCCGAGTCCATTGGTTCTGCTGGAGGGCCCAGCCGGGATTGGTAAGACGGCGCTTGTGCAGCAATTGAGGCGTCAACTAGGAAACACGGATCACGAGTTCGCAGTCGGAAAGTGCGAACAGGCTGACGGGGCAACTCCATACGCGAGTTTGGCACGCGCGCTTCATTTCCTGATGAAAAGTGCACTGGGACTTCCACCTGTTCGGTATGAAGCCTTGCAGCAGAAACTCAGGGAGACGTTGGCAAGCGATGTGCCGGTTGTCACCGCGAACTTTCCAGAGCTGACTCGTCTCCTAGGCGAGCATGTCTATCGACCCGCCGTTTCCGTTCACGCGGAACGGCCGCGGTTTCTTAACGCCATTACTAAACTGCTGGGCGCATTTTGTGAGCGCGGGCGACCACTCGTATTTTTCCTTGATGATCTTCAATGGGCCGATGAAGGAACCATCGAGGTACTAACATACGCTATTCAAAATCCGCCGAACCCATTCATTTTGTTTGTGGGAGCAATGCGTGAGCAGGAGATAGCCTCTACAAATGCCTATGCCTTTGCACTGTGTGCTCCAGAATACAGCAGGCGTGTACGGTTGCGTGCCTTGTCGAGCGACAATGTCGAGACACTGATACGGGAGTTACTTCCCGGAAAAGTGCGAGAAATAGGCGAACTGCGAGATGCTATCTTCGAACATACTGGCGGGAACCCGTTCTTCGTAATTCAATTCGTGAGATCGCTCGTCGAGGAAGGGATGCTGGAATATAACGAGACGGAACGCGAGTGGTGCGCGAGAGTTTCGACAATCGCGAAGCGAGTTGTCAGTCCGAGCCTGATCGACTTGCTGGCAGTTAAAGTCAATGCGTTATCGGTAGAGGCAAGAAATGCACTTCGATGCCTCGCGTTGCTCGCGCGGCCAGCATCGTCTTCGACGCTTGCCGCGGCAATGTCGTTGCCGCAAAACAAGGTCTTCGAGGGGCTCAAAGAGGCTGTTGATGTACAACTGCTTGATTTCGATGAGGCATTGTTCTCGTTTCGTCATGATCGTATTCGCGACGCGGTTTACGACGGCATGAGCTACGCGCAACGTCAATCAGCTCATCTCAGAGTCGGCCTAAATTTGCTTGAGTGCGCGCAGGTCCTGGAATTGCAGGACGGCATTTTCATAGTCGTCAATCAACTGAATATGGGTGCATCGCTAGTCGGGGCGGCAGAGGAGCGGTACCGGTTCGCAATGGTCAATCTCGAGGCGGCGAACCGCGCCAAGGAGGGGACGGCTTATGCGTCCGCGGTTTCATATCTGTCGTACGCGTACACGTTTGTCCATGAATATCCGGAGTATGCGCACCTCGTTGCGTTGATTGAATTGCGCAGGGGAGAATGCGAATTTCTATCTAAGAAAGTGGTTGCGGCTGCTTATCGTCTCAAGGACGTCAGAGCGGATTTGCTGGCCTTCAATGACAGGGCTGAACTCGCCAGACTCCGTGTAGCCCTATACGTTACGCTCGACGACCCTGAAATGGCGCTTGAAGTTGGGCTGCACTTCCTTGCAGTAGAAACCGGGATCGAGATCCCACGTCTCCCGAGTGATGACGACATTGACGAAGAATACGAGCGATTCAAAGTGCTACATGCGGAGCGCGGCACCGATGAGTTGATTGCGTTACAGATGGTACAGAATGAAAAAGTTCGAAAGGCGATGTATGTGCTAGCTGATTTGAAACCTGCGGCCCTCTTTACGAACCGGAGGTTGTCGGACATGGTCATTCTCCGCATGACGACATTGAGCCTGGAATATGGGCATTGCGATGCGTCGTGCTATGCCTATGTTTGTCTGAGCATGGTCGTCGGGGCCAAGTATGGCGATTACTCTACAGTCGCACGTTTTGGTCAATTGGCGATGCGGCTACCAGTTGAGCGCGGCCTCACGCAGTTCCAGGGCCGGGTACAAATGTGCTATGGGACGCTAAATTTACCTTGGACCGGACCGTTGGCGTCGGCGAGGCGTCACATTGAACAGTCGACGCTCCTGACAGAGCAACAAGGTGACGTTACCTTCGCGGTTTATTCCCGACGACACCTCGCGACTAATTTGATCTTCTCCGGCGCGCTGCTTTCGGAGGCACAAGAGGTGGTCGAAGTTGGTATCAAGATTGCGCGGCAGGTTGGCTTCCCACTCGTAGTTGATGCTTGTATTGCTCAAGCCTGGTTTATTCGCTCAATGAGAGGCGCCCCGGTTGATATTGGGGGATACGATTTCGAAGGTGATTATAGGTTTCTGCTCGATGATTGTCTCAATGGAAAATTTCATCGGGATATCGCGGCGTTCTCGTATTGGACATACGAGATCCAGATCAGGTACCTGTATTTGGACTACGCGGTCGCATTGCACGCTGACGAGCGCGCGGAGCGCGCCGCGTGGGCATCTCCGGCCTTCCTTGAGATGGCGGAATTTGTATTCTATGGTGCACTCCTTCGATTCACACTGAGCCGGAAATCCAGTGGTGACGAGCGCAATCGTCATCTAACCATAGCGAGAAAGCGTCTCGCGTTGCTCGCAAAATGGTCTAGCGAGTCCCCGGAGAATTTTCTTTCACGGGAGCGCTTGGTTCGCGCGGAGCTAGCGCGCACCATTGGCGACGTCACATCGGCGCAATCACTCTACGAGGAGGCGATTGCATTGGCAGAAAAGACGAGCCAGCTGCAGATCCAAGGTCTTGCGAAAGAACTAGCGGCACGTTTTTGCATCGACATGCGGTGGCAATCGGCAGCTCAGGGCTACCTGCGGCAGGCATGGAGTACCTACAAATTATGGGGTGCGGACGCGAAGGTAGTTCAGTTGGAGGAAGAGTTTCCTGAGTTGAACGTCGGCCGACGGGTTACTCCTGGCGGTGTGCTTGGAGGAGCAGGTGATAATGCGCATCAATTCGATGTTTGGGTCGTTCTAAAAGCGGCTCAGGCGTTATCGAGCGAAATGTCGCTTGAAGCACTTATGCAAGTCCTTCTGGATACCGCGCTACAGTACGCGGGCGCCGATTATGTCGTCTTGTGTCTACTCGTGGACGGTGGACTTAACGTTGTTGCAAGAGCTACCGTTACCCACGGAGCGACTGAGATGAATCTTGAAAGCGAGGCGATCTCGCCGAAGCTGGTTCCAATCTCACTTGCTTACTCGGCACTTAGAACCAAAGAGTCGATCGTTCTTGACGACGCTCGTAGAGATACGCACTATGGAATCGATCCATTTATCAGGGAACAACAACCTCGATCCATTATGTGTGTGCCGTTAGTTAAGCACGGAATGCTGACGGGATTGCTTTATTTGGAGAATAGGCAGATAGCCGGAACATTTACAGCTGCCCGCTTGCAAACGCTGGAGGTACTTGCGTCGCAGGCTGCAATTTCGCTTGAGAATGCGAAACTATATAGAAACATCGAGAATGAGCATGAGAGGCGCGCGGCTGCGGAACGGCATCTTCGAGATATTCAGGCTACGCTCGATAGAGCGTCAAGGCTGACCGCGATGGGCGAATTGGCTGCATTCATAGTTCATGAGGTTAGCCAACCAATTGGCGCGATGGGCACGTGTTCGCGGGCGGCGACAAGTTGGCTGAGGCGTGACAACCCGGATGTTGCGGAGGCTCTCGCCATGCTCGACCGCATTTCAATCGATAGTCGCCGCGCGGCGGATATTGTCGAAAGTATCAGAACTATGGCGAGGAAATCTTCACCGACCATAAGAACTGTCGATATTAATGAGGCGATACGCGAGGTAGTTGGTTTGCTAGGCGATAAAATCGCGGGTGGTGGCGTTATTGTCTTTGGCAACTTTGATGACGGATGTTTGAACGTGCGCGGTGATCGGATACTACTGCAGCAGGTAATTATGAACCTCGTTTCGAATGCCCTTGCGGCTTTGAGCGAAGTTACCGGTCGGCCGAGGCAAATCAAAATCGATACCTCGGTTGACTCGTCTCGCGTCCTGTGGGTGACGGTCAGCGATACTGGACCTGGTATTTCAGAGGAGATGGCCAGGCATATCTTTGACGCGCTCGCTACGACGAAGCAGGCGGGAATGGGCCTAGGTCTGTCGATCTGCCGATCGATTGTCGAGGCACACGGTGGGAGGATTGAGGCCGTCACGACCCAAGACGGTGGCGCTTGTTTTCGATTCTTTATTCCCCAAGAAGACTCTAACGGCGCGCCGGATCTTGGGTCCGCACATTGACTCACGCATTCGTCGACGTGCGGACCGCTCCTGCTGTCCGCCGGTGGGCAGTGGACCTAGGGAAGTTCAGGGACGACTACAGCTCCGTCCCCGTCAGTTCATTTCAGCGATCGAGGTTTCAGCAAGTCAGCGAGGCCGACGCGATGCAGCATCTCAGCACGCAGGCGGTCGAGCACCGTGAAGCCGACATTTGCGCCGTCTTCCGTGGGATCGATGTGTACTCGGAAGGGGCGTTTGCCAAACGGGGCGTCTACAACATCGACAACTGCTTTCGCCACAAGACTTGCGTCCGCATCGACAGGGACTATCGCAGCGAACGCCTCTTGGACTTGGGTGCCGAAGCCTTTGTATGGACCACTGTCGTATTCGTCCGCGCAGGCCTCGTCGCCCGGGCGACTCGCGTGTGCAAAATGGTTTGTGCCCTTCGTGAATGCGCCCGGGACGATGATAGAAGTATCGATGCCCCACCGCGAGAGCTCGCGTGCGTATTGCACGGCGATGGCGTCCATCGCCGCCTTGGCGCCAAAATAGGGCGCCAACCAGGGCGGCGTACCTCCAGCGGAACTACTGCTTGAGACCCACACCAACAAGCCTTCCTTTCGCTCCCGCATGTGGGGTAGTACTGCCCGGTTAACACGCTGCGTACTGATGACGTTCACGTCGTAGAGTTCTGCATACTGCTCGGGAGTGAACGCTTCAGCAGGTCCGAATACCATGTGGCCTGCGTTGTGAATGAGGACATCCAGCTTGCCGGCTGCGTCAATGACCTTCGAGACAGTAGCTTTCACGGAAGCGTCCGATTGAACATCCATTTCGGTGGGGCGTAGATTGATGCCTTCACTTCCCGCAAGCGCGGTCATTTGCGCGGCAGCTGCCGTGTTACGTCCATTGATATCTCGCATCGACGCATAGACGGTGTGTCCTGCTCGCGCAAGTGCTTCGGCCGTGAGGCGTCCGAACCCGCTGGATGCGCCAGTGATAAGTATCGTTTTGCTCATGATGTTCTCCGGATATACGGGGACGCAAGGCTTGAGATCAAATAGCCATGCAACTTGATGGGTGCCGCACCGTCAGGAAATGCGGCACGACGATCATGTCCCACCGAGCAGGTGAGCAAATGTGCGCAAACGCCATTTTTTCGGATTCGAACGCGAATGGCGAGACCACGCGGAAAACGTGTCTTTCGAGTCGGCTTCGAGAAGCGCTAGTGTCGCATCGTTTGCATCGGCAAACGAACGCAGGCGGCGCAGCTCTTCGATCATTTCGAGAGCAGCGTCGCGTCGCACTCGACCGGTGACAATGATAGGTGCCGGCCGCTCCCTCTCGGATTGCTGCGATGGACTCCGCGGTTACCCCGGGCGCATTTCGCTGTCCAGTTCGGAAAGCAGTGCGGTGGTGTATCGATAGCCGGCGGCTGCGCCGTTAGGAACGGCGCGCGCGATACTGGCGAGATCCTCATCGTTCAGTTCGATGTCGACTGAACCGAGTGCTTCGCTCAACCGCTCACGCTTGCACGCGCCAACTAGCGGAACAATATCAGGACCCTGAGCGGCGACCCAAGCGATTGCGATTTGTGCATTTGTGCAGCAGAAATGCCCTTTCGATCCGCGACGCCGCGCAAAGCCTCGACTAGCGCCAATTGTGCGCGGCATTCTGACCCTTAAATCGCGGACTGAGTGCGCGAAAATCCGTCGTGGGTGTGTCCGTTTGACCGCTAATCAGGCCGCGCGAGAGAAGGCCGCACGCCGTGATGCCTATGCCAAGCGAGCGGCAGGTAGGCAACCAGAAGTGCTGACGTGTGTGGCCTTCCGCACGCATTCGCAACGTCCGCTTTCTGGAATGTCGTACGTCTCCGCAGGGTCGGTTCATGCCTTTTGCATAGCTCGCGCGCCCGAGACGATCGTCGCGGTCGTTCGTCGGGCTCTAGTCGGCCCGCGAGCCGCCGCAGGGCTTCAGGCGATGCCAGTTGCACTACTCTGTCGCAGAGTCGCAAAACTGTTGCGCCAGTTGTGGGGCACCTCGTGCACGGCAATGAGGTGCGTCGATTCGAAAGCGGACTAAGCGCTCTCGAAGCGAGGCCGACGGACTCAGTCAGAAGGCGAACTGTCGCCCCAAGTGCATGCTACGTTGCAGAGCACTGGTGATATTTGCGAAGCCGGACGTGACTGCTGCCTGCCCAGAGCGCCAGAGCATTCGCCTATAAATGGCGTATGGATGGTCGATTGAGCGGTAGTTGAGTCCAGCAAAAAAGTTGGCGTCGCCCACGGCTTTACCTTTCGCGATCAACTCATTGACCACGCCCCTTTACGTCTGTGGAATGGGCGGAGCAGTGTCGTCTCGTCCGACCGCATCGGACACATCGAGGAGCACGCAATTTTCCTTGGTTGTTGTCAAACCGCGCCAGCTGAGCCGAATAGTTTGTGGGCCCAATGCAATGATCGCAAATATCGGGCGGAACAAGCGATTTCAGTGACTTGCGCAACGATACTGGCGCTAATCTCTTAAGACCTCTCCGATACCTATCAGCAAAGGTTTTTCTCGTGACGCGGCGGGTTAGCGAGGAGGTTGATTATCGGCATGTCGCCGCCTACCATCCTTGCATGCTGGTCGTTTTTCGATATCGAAGATTTCATTGTGCGAGGCGCATACTTCGCATGCTTTGCATGGTGAGACGTCTGTATTCCACTTTCCTCATTTCATGCGCGTGCCCTGCACGGCATAGATCGTTGGGCTGGCAATTCTACGGCGACTGCTTCGCATCGCGCACAGCGGTTTAGGTCCACCCTTACTTTTTCCGGGTGCCACTGACCCAACCAAAGAGCGGTTGTTCAAGGCTTTCCAATCCCTATCGCTTCCAATATGTGACAACCGTGACGTGGCCTATTTAGGAATTTGAACAGGAGTGTAGCCATGCCGACCATACCCATTCCGACTATTGACTGGAACAAGCTTTGGCCGATCTTCACGCGGATCAACATCCTTATCGTTTTGGACGGACGCCAAGGTTCATCGCACTACGCAACCTTCGGCGAGGGCGATCAAACGCCCGGGATTTACGGGGACGCGTATTTTGGTCTCTCGGAAGTGATCGACGCGCTCACGGGAATTCCGATCTTTTCCCGCTTTCACATCACCAAGGCTCATCGTGATACAGACGTGCGAGGCGCGGCCGACATCGAGCACTTCCATTTCGATGAACACGACCTGTCCGTTTATGACGAGATCTGGCTGATTGGTGTTGCACCACGCGGCGGGACCGACACAACGATGTCGGAAAGCGAACTCTTCGCGATCGCAACGTTCATGGATGGCGGTGGTGGCGTGTTCGCTACGGGTGACCACGAGGATCTTGGCGTTGAACTGTGCGGGCAGATTCCTCGAGTCCGGTCAATGCGGAAATGGTATTTCCCAAACCCCGGCCCGCACGGCGAACCTAAAGCTCCATCCGCATTGGATGCAGATCGGATCGATACAACACAGCCAGGGCACAACGACCCCCAAAAAGGGACCGTGTTATTCGACGACCAGTCGGATGACATCCCGCAGCCGATCAATCTTCGTTGGTACACTCAGTCAGCGAGCGTCTTTTCGCGCTGGTCCTATCCGCACCCACTGCTCTGTGGACCGCAAGGCGCTATCACCGCCTTCCCGGACCACATGCACGAAGGTGAGGTAATTGTGCCCACGGACCTCTCGGCGACGTTCACGTTCAAAGGAAAGCAGTTTGTGGAGTATCCGAAGACGGGGCTTGTCCCGACTTCGCCGGAGATTGTGGCATGGGGTAAAGTACTTCCCGAAAAGAATGTTGTCCCTTCGGGCGAGCCACATACAGGCTCAGATGTATTTGCCGAACCCCGAATGTTCGGAATCGTCGGGGCCTACGATGGTCACCGGGAAAGAGTTGGTCGAGTCTGCGTGGACTCAACGTGGCATCACTTTTTCGACATCAATCTTATCGGCGACCCGGCCGCCCCACCACCGAAGACGCTGGGTTTCAAGGCAAGCCCGACCGGACAGGCGTACCTGGAAAATATTAAGAACTACTATCGCAACATCGGCGTGTGGCTCGCGCGGCCTGCAACTCTTTCGCGCCATTTTGCCGCGGGCGCATGGGCGGCGCTGAACACGCAGCCCCTAAATATCATGGTTCGTCGCGGCGATTATTCCCTGACGGAGGTGCTCAAGTTTGGCTATCTGGCCCGGGATGCCCTGCTGCGTACAGTACCGCCTTGCTCGGTCCTTGTGTTTATGTGGCCTCAATTCGTCGATGGTCCGGTTCCTGTCATACCGCCAGATCCGTGGGCGGGCCTGTCCAAAGGCGACCCGGTCATTGATCCACAGGTTCTGCTCGCTGCGGCGTTGGGCAGTGCTGTCGTCGGACTCGCGCAGGAGCGTGACCGTATTGTTGCGCTAGGGGTCGAGGAAGCAGTTCGCGCGATATCAGAGTCAGTTCGTACCAGCGTCGTGAAAAGCCAGCACCTTCTGGCGAAGGAGTTGAGGGACTTCGGCGAGGGTCTCGTCGGACGCGCAAAGGAAATGGAAGGAGAGGCAGGGCGCGGTAATTGACCGGCGCGGGGCGCGGTCCGTAACGGCCATGCGGTCGCCGCTGGCGGACCGTATGCCTACATTCACGTGCGATGTGGCGCACCAAATGGTTCTTTTCGACACGGGTCTTTATGGTGCCAGGCCGAGGTGCGTTCGGTGGAAACTAGGGCGTAGGGAAGTTGAATCCAGCCGGTGCAGTGCGGGGCGCCTGCGGTTTTCTCGGTGGCCGGATGGTCGCGCGCGAACTTTATGATTCACGAAATGAGGGGGACCGCACAGACACCGCAAAACGCGAGGGCCGCTCGCCTAGACTGTTGGCGATCAGGGTCCAAAGGAAAATAAGATGCCCGCCACACAGCCTCTCATGACCGTTCAGCAGCGGGTAACCGAATTTCGACTGCAGGTTACGGCCATTAATGATGTTCTCCGTCAACTGGATAGTGCGGTCGCGGCCGCGGTAGCGGCGACAGCGGCGCCCACCGGGCAGCCTCCCATGGACCAGTTGGTAGACACATTTCGAAGCCGGGTTATAGCCATCGAAAGCGCTGTTGGTCCATTGCGCGACGCGGCCGCTGCGCTTGATCCGATCGACGCCCACCGGGCACTCGACTTGAGGGACCATGTCGAGGACATTCCTACAGTCGTTGTCCCCGAATTGCGTGCAGCCGCCAATGCACTGGCTGGGGCGCAGACCACACAGGAAATTGCAGGCGCGAAGGCCGCTGTCCGACGACTGGAGGCCGCGGTCGCTGCACTCGGTCAATTGCTCGGAAACGAATTCAGAAACCGGCTAATGGAAGTTCAGGAACCTCTCCGTCAACTAGAGCTGGCGGCCGACGCAGCACTTGGTCAGGCGCTTCCGGAACCCGACCCAACTCGCTTTGACATTTATCCGCCGTCGACCGTGAACGCGCCGCGATGGGTTGTGGCTATCGGGCGGGCGCCCGCGTGGGTTTGGATAGTCGTGGGGTTGGTGATTGCGGCGCTCGTTTTCGCTGTCATCGGGGTGCCGGCGTTTTGGTGGGTTGTGCTGGCGGTAATTTTTGGTCCCCTCGTGGCGGCCCCGGTTCGGGATCGCCTATGGCGGCTCGCTGGGCAGGTTCGGGTGCACCTGGGCTGGATCCCGGCGCGGTGGTGGCTTCGGTTTTTTGCGATTGTCTCTGTCGTTGCGTTGATATACACATTGCTTGCGGCGTGGTTCGCCCCACCGTGCCGGCCACCCGTTGGGCTGTTCATACTTGCAGTTTTTTGGGGCGTCGTGCCCCCGCTATTCTGGTGGTTCCAATGGTTCTACGTGTTTCCCAAATATCGAAACGAGCACAGGCTGGAGACCTTCAAATATGGGGCGCAGTCTGCGCTGGCCATTTGGGCGGCTGTCGTGGTCGCCCTTGCCGCCTATTCCACGAGTGATTTCTTCAAGCCGGCGGCGCCCGATAAAGACAAACCAGGTCAGCCGGGTTTGTGCCTGTACGAGGCGCGGCAGTTTCACGGTCGGTGGTCGCTCCGGGACGCATCAACGTGGTCTCTTTCCGCCGATGTTCCCGTTCAAGCGCCCAGTGCTGACGCTCAGGCGTCGGACGCGCAATGCTCGTTTCCGGCGAGCTGCTTTCGGACGCCAATGAGCCAATAGGAAAGACGTCGACGCGTTGCGCGGCCTGGTCCGGGTCTTCAGGAACGTGAACTCATGGCCGCGCATTCCCCTTCAGGGTCCGGCCGGTTCACCTACAAACCCATAGGTAGCGCCGACCGGACAGGAGGGCTAGCGGCCGACGGCTGCATCGGTCGCACTGATCGTTGCGCGGAGCGGGCAGCGGGCGTCCTTCTCGGTGCGCGGTCTGCACAACGGTCGAACTGATCACTCTTGTGCGCGGCTGCTTTTCGGAAGCGGCGTCCCCGCCTGCAACGCGCTCGATAGTTTTTGGGCCTTCGCCACCTCGCTCGCGGTCATCTCCTCACGCAAGCTAGATTTCGCGCTCTTAGCGTCGTCGTAAAATGTAGAGGCGAGATCGAACAAGGCGTAGGCCAAGACTTTATCTTGTCGTGTGCCCTGTCCGCGCCGATATAAGTCGCCGAGGTTATTCTGAGCCACGGCTATACCTTGCTCGGCGGCTTTGCGATACCACTTGAGCGCTAGTGTCCTGAGTTAAAAATTCATTGAATGATCCCGACCGCGTACTAAAGTGTTCTGTGTGGTACTTGATGCGAGGAGGCAGGGATGAGCGGACGGCCCAAAGGGGAACTGGTGCTGAGCGAATCGGAGCGCAAAGAACTGCAAGCACTGACATTGCGACGCAAGACCGCACAGGCCCTCGCATTGCGGGCGCGCATCGTGTTGGCCTGTGCCGATGGACTGGACAACAGGAGTGTCGCGGCGAAACAGCGGGTCACTCAGCAAACGGTGTCGAAGTGGCGGGCGCGGTTCGTCATGGATCGTCTGGACGGACTGCTCGATGCGCCTCGGCCCGGCGCGCCGAGAACGATTGATGATGCGCGCGTCGATGCGGTTATTGCGAAGACGCTTGAGTCCGCGCCTGTCGGCGCAACTCACTGGAGCACGCGCACGATGGCTCGTGAGATGAAACTGTCGCAAACGGCGGTCACGCGGATCTGGCGTGCTTTTGGTCTGCAGCCGCATCGGCAGGAAACGTTCAAACTCTCCAGTGATCCGATGTTCGTCGACAAGGCGCGAGATATCGTCGGGCTTTACCTGGATCCGCCGCTTAAGGCCATGGTGTTGTGCGTGGACGAGAAGAGCCAGATTCAGGCGCTCGATCGCACGCAACCCATGTTGCCGTTGGCACCCGGCATCGCTGAACGACGCACGCACGATTACATGCGTCACGGCACGACCACGCTGTTCGCGGCGCTGGACATCGCGACTGGCGAGGTGATCGGCGAGGTATATCGGCGCCATCGCAGCAGCGAATTTGTGCGCTTTCTGCGCACCATCGAAGCCAGTGTGCCGTCGCACCTGGATGTGCATCTGGTGATGGACAACTATGGCACGCACAAAACGCCCTCGATCAAAGCCTGGTTCGCCCGTCATCCCCGCTTCCATGTTCACTTCACGCCCACCTCGGCGTCGTGGCTTAATCAGGTCGAACGATGGTTTGCCTCGCTCACTGAAAAATACCTTCGACGCGGTACGCATCGCTCGGCACGTCAACTCGAAGACGCGATCCGTCAATACCTGGAGATCTATAACGCCAATCCACAGCCGTTTTCTTGGAGCAAGTCGGCTGATGAAATTCTGGCCAGTCTCGAACGGTTCTGTATGCGGGTCACGAAGGCCGCGGGCGAAGCATCATGAAGATCAACACCGACGCAATTGATGAAGTCGCACTGGCACTTCTCTACCTGACCCTGCATGACCGATACCGTGCATGGAAGGGTTTCGACTGGGATGTACTGAACCGGCTCTACGAACGAGGTTTCATCGAAGACCCGGTCAACAAGACGAAGTCCGTGATCTTTACCGAAGAAGGATTGCGCGAGTCCGAGCGGCTCTTTAATCAACATTTCGTCATTCCAGAAAGACCGGGAAATTGATTCAACGAACTTCTAACTCACGACACTAGAGCACCTGTGGGCGGTCGGCTCGCTCGCCGACTGGCGGGGGGCGTCCGCCCTCGGTTAGTGTCGCGACGCGGAGTCAATCAGATGGGCGTAACAAGAGAGCAAGCAAGCGAAGGACATTAATGGCAGAGCACAAGGCAATTACCGACCGACATGGGCGGACGATCGACTTGTATTTCGACGAAGACAATCTTTGGTGCACGGCGAAAGACGGGGCAACGGTGATCGGCAGGTTCGAGTTCGATGAAATAGAAGAGGAACACACGAGAGCTGCACTCCTGCTGCTACGGGAATGTTTCCTCGACAACACACCCGGTTACACGCACTGTGGAATTGGCACCGCGATCATCGAGTTCGTCGCCGAATATGGCTACACCGTCTTGATGCGTGAGCACGACGGGAACGAACGGGGAGACGGATCGCACCTTATCGGAGACGGGCCGGGTTTCGCCAGCGCCCTTGAGCGCAGAAACCTCATCGCGCGGTATTAACCGCCGGCCGCAATCCGCGGCCATCGTGCGGCTACTGCATGCCGAGGGCGCGGCGCATTTTTTGCGTGATGCGCTGCCGGACATGCCAGTAGTCGTGCCAGGCGTCCATGCCGAATCGGCGCTGGCGGGCCACCGCCGATCGCATGTCCCATTCGTCCGCGCCGCGCAGCGTCGGCAATTCATCCCATCGCACTGGCATCGACACGCCCATCCCGGGGCGCGCGCGCAGGGAGAACTCGGCAGCAGTCGTAGCGCCGCGAGCGTTGCGCAGGTAATCGATGAAAATCCTGCCAAACCGGTTGCGTGGGCCCGAGGTGGCGGTAAATCGTAAGCGGCCGGCCAATCCATCTTGAGGATCGGTAGAGCTCTTGGGAGTATCGTGTCCACCTAACGAATAAGCGGACACGTGAACACTATCGTCGAAGAAGGAATGCCCTCCGAACGCCGCCGCCGGCGACGCTACAGCGAGGAGTTCAAGGCCAAGGTCGTAGCTGCTCGCCACGGAACCGGAGTATCAGTCGCAGCGGTCGCGCTGGAACACAGGCTCAACGCGAACCTGCTGCGACGCTGGATCGATCAGGCAGAGGGCAGGCTTCCGAAGGGCCTAGCGGGCCGTCCGGCAGATTTGCAACCGGCAGCCGCGCCGGCATTTGTGCCGATTGCACTGGAAACCCGGAACACGCATTCGGCAGAGATTCGTATCGAAGTGCGCCGGGGAGATCAGACGGTCACGGTAAGCTGGCCGATATCGGAGACAGCCCAGTGTGCAGCCTGGCTGCGCGAGTGGCTGCGGTGATCCGGGTCGACGAGATCTGGCTGGCAGTCGATCCGCTGGACATGCGCGCGGGCTTCGACACGGCACTGGCCCGCGTGGTCAAGGTGTTCGGCGCCGCGCACCCGCACCACGCCTATCTGTTTGCCAACCGCCGGGCCAATCGGATGAAGGTGCTCGTTCATGACGGGATTGGCATCTGGCTGGCAGCACGACGCCTGAATCAAGGACAGTTCGTCTGGCCGCACGCCGGCAGCGAGCCGAAGCAGCACGCGCTGACAGGTGGCAAGGGCGCGCGACCCTTGGAACGGAAGAAAATTTCGGCTTCCAATGTGCGGTGGCGCACACGGAGGAATGCTTTCGAAGCCGAGGTGGGCAAGTCCGGCGTTGCGTCGAACGGAGTCTGTTGATATCTTCCGCATTCAAAGCTATAGATGCGTGCACCAACAACCACACATCTTACAAAAGTGACAGCAGAACGCTTTTCCGCCCCAGCGAATATGAATGTATTCGCCGCTGCCCTGTGTATTGGCTAACCGCCAATAGTCCTTAAGGCGATAGCGAGCGCACTCATTCGGCTTTCAATAACCTTTAGGTAGTTGGTGCGTCTTTGATTTTCTTGGAAATTCATCCTGACGTGAGCGGTATGAATGACGATCAGGGCGAAACAGGTCGACGCTTCCAGGAGAGCAGTGCTGAAAGCTTTTATCCCGGACTGGTGTGGTGAACTTGAAACGGCAAAGATCTCAACTACACTCCGTGTACGGTTAACGACTTACGATAGAACGCGGGGAGAAAAAATGGCCCGGGTAGTCGTTGTTCTCTTGCTCATTGCAAGTCCGAACGCGTGGTGCGACGCACCACCCCCGCAAGTCCAACCCGCACACACCGACCTGTTTGTCCTTGGAGTGATTGTCCTGACCTACTTGGTCACGCTGTTCAGCGTATTTAAATTATGGGCGCAGCTGAATAAAGATGGCGGCTGGTCATGGAGTAAGGCGCTATCAGACGAGGCGATTGTAAGCAAACCACCGACTGAACCCACCACTACTGTCGTCAAAGATCCAAACGGCACAACCACTTCTGAAACAACCTCCTACGAGCCGTCTGACTACTCTGAGCTTACTGGAAGCACAAGCCGCGTCATTGCGATATTCGGAATGGTCGTCATCCTGTTTATGTTCCTGGGGATTGGCACCGTTGCGATGTGGCGCTATGCATACTTTGGCGATGCACAAAACGCGATGGACATGATGAAGCTCCTATTTGCAGGGGTAGCTTTGTTCGTTCCTTACGGCTTCAATCAAATTCAAAAGGCGGTTTCTGCATTTAGCTCGCAAAAGTGAAGAGCGTCCCAAGGACGTCAATTTCTCCAAGCTACCCACATTTGCGCAGTAGGAGGATAAATGTCTGTCGGTGCCTTCCCGCTTCTGCGGCGAGCTGCTCTATCGGCCGCGTTGGCTGCAATGGCATGCCTGCAAGCCTGCGGCTGCCTGCGGAGCGACGGACCGATCTCGAGTTACCACTTCTCGGTGCTCCACCCAAGAGCAGTGGTGGTCTATAAGCCGGTCGATGGTACTCCCCCCGAAACCGATGTCGCGATCATCTATTTGGCTATACAAAACGATAGCGAGGGACCTCAATCGATGTGCTTCGCGTGCTACAGCAAATCGAACAAAGACTGGTACCGTTGGTTCTCTCATGATGTGGTGCCGGCCGTACAAGTGACATCCGTGAACGCGCCAATCGTTGGCGCTCCAGAAGTTCGGGTGTACGGGGCCAGCGGCGAGACCGTCGGCCCTGGACGGCGCTTCCCCGATATCATCCCGGACCCCTCTGAGTTTCCGCTGAACGAGGCACACTACCGACGTGACTTCGCGATCGTCGTACACCCTGACCGAACTCGAGCTGGCGATGCAGGCGGCGAGCTAGCGGTGACTGTGACCTTGACTCGTCCAAAGGAGCCACGGCCTGATGACGGCCACGCTCAGATCGCCACATTTCGCATACCGGTGAAAATCATCTCTGACCAGTGGCGACCTGAAACTATGACCATAGAGACTTCACAGCCATGAGTGCAAACGGCGGATTCGGCGTCGTGCTGGAACTGAGCGAATCTGCGCTTCAGGCGAGCCTTGATGCCTTTGTCGCGGCGGTCGACCAGCAGCTCAGTCATCAGATCACCCGCCCGATCCCGCTGGCAGAGTTCGCGATGCGCGAGGACATAAGCTGGGTTGTGACACTGCAGCAGCCCGAAATCCACCTTGAGCATGATCGGACTATTGGACTGGCGCTCGGAGTGCTGGTCAAGGGAACGGCTCAGACACGTCTTGATCCGCTACCTGGCGGCGCCGTTCCGCGTCAGCCGCCAACTTTAACCGTCGCCTTGAGCGGGAATGTTGCCATCGAGGTCGGCGCCGTGCGGACCAGTGTTGCAGGAAAGCCTTGCCTCGCCCTGGACCTTACTGCATTGCGCGTAACTAGTTTTGATCTGGACATCGGCGACACGGATTTGAGGCTCTCGACCGCGGGACTTACGGTACTCAGTGCAATCGTGCGTAGGGCCGCCGTGTACATCCTCGCTCACCAAGTGTCGTTGATTCCCATCGGTTTCACCATCGACGCCCAGGTACCCATCCTCGGCGATCTGCACATCCCGATAGTTATCGACTACAAGGTTGTCAAGGCGGGCGACGGGAGCGCGGCTCTTGCCATCCTGATGCAAGTAATGAACGAAAAAGTCGACTGGAATGAGGTCGGCTATGCCATCGCGGCGGGTGCGAGCTTCGCGATCTTGATGTCGCTG
The DNA here is from genome assembly GCF_040965695.1 of Paraburkholderia sp. BR10937. NCBI lineage: Bacteria > Pseudomonadati > Pseudomonadota > Betaproteobacteria > Burkholderiales > Burkholderiaceae > Paraburkholderia > Paraburkholderia sp. BR10937. The sequence continues at coordinate 19,213 of NZ_JBFRCL010000039.1, read as the reverse complement.
CCGCTAATCCAGTATGCACTGGACAAGACGTGCGCGTCGCTTCAGGGATACCGAGTCTTTCCGCCCTCCGGAGGATTGAAGGGCGACCTGATCTTCGAGGATGCGCATATGCATGTTCAGCCAGGGCGGTTCGTGCTCGATGGAATCAAGGTTCAGTCAAGTACGCTCCAGCAAGTTGAGAATACTGTGACCGAGACGATCTGCACCGTCGTGGACCCATTTAACCTGTGTAATCAGGTTTGCAACGCGGTGACGAAGACCGTCATCGACTGGGTTCAGCTCGACGAACTCGGACATGCGTCGGGGGACTTTTCGCCCGGAATTAAGGACGGAAACTTTGTGACCGACGCTAACAACATTAACGTGGACATCTCTCTACCGGTGAAACTGCTCATTTTCACTACCGCTGATGCCCTGTTGCCGGTCGGCGGATTCGTAAGCGTGGTGTTAATGATTGTCGGGAAAATTCTCGCCGATCGGGCCGTCACCGGCTTTGTCGACAATGAGACAGAGACAGGTGTTATCGATCGCCCCATTCCGGGTACGCAGCTTCAGTTTCGCGCCGCGGCGACCAAGATTGACTGGCCAGATGGCTGCTTGGCTCTTTACGGCGACTTCAGTGTGGAGCATGCCTAAATGCCAGGCCAACAAGCATCGCCAGTGGTTCCCGCGCCCGCGCGGTCACCGGAATACGATATCCAGGTCGCCGTTACAGCGGGGTTCCTCAATCACGCGATCGCGCTTGCCTTCAGCACCGGTGTGCTGCCTTCGAAGTTCCACCTAAAATTTGGGGCCGCCGAGGACCCTTTAGGGCTCTCCACAAGCGTGGATGTTGATCTCTCGGTGTCGGATGTCGCGCTTTTTACCGAAGCCGGCGAAGCCCAGCTAGTGGGTCTTCGCGCGAAATGGTCGGGGACTATCACGATACATGTGTCGCTTGCTGATTGGACCATCAAAACTCCGGGTGGCGACTACATCGAGCCAGGAGTGGACCAGAGCTTCACCGTGCCGTTTGAGGGAGACTTCGCAGCGACAGCGAAAGTCATATTGAAGCAGTTGGATGATAACTGCATTTTGACAATCAGCTTTGCCCAGCTGGACCAGTTGGACCTCGCACGCATCGGCTCGCTAACGCCCGGAGCCGATTTCACGGAGGTGATAAGGGCGACGATTGAGCGAATCGCCGTTGTTGCGCTAAGAAAGAGGATCACGCTGCCGACGCTCAACGGCCTACCTGGCTCCCTCGCTACGCCAGCGCAAGCCCTGCTCGATGCCCAGTCGGCCCAAATAGGTGCCACGGATTTCAAGGTCACGTCCAGAGCAGACGCAGAGTCACCCGACGAACTGCAGTTGCTGCTGCAAGCCACACAAAACCTTGGGCAGCAGAGTTACCAGGCTGTCGTTTCGGTTGGCGAATCCGGAAGTGACGTGGCGATCGCGCTGAGCGTGCGGTTCCTGACCCAGATCCTTCAGGATCTATGGGTTGGGGGCGTTATCCCGACCCAGTTCGACGACAAAGGGCAGCCCAGCCGTGATGGACCGAACTGGATCGAACGGCTTAGCTTTAGTGCTACGGACTCCGGTAAGTTGCAGTTGCGTGTGTTCGCGCAGCGGAAGGTTATCGGGCTACCAATTACGGTAAATGTGACCCTTGAGTTCAAGCCGGTCATCTCTTCCGGTGGAATCTTCGCAAACGACGTGACGGTGGATCTCGACCTCGATGTCGGTTGGGCGAGGGCCACTGCGGGCTCGGCGTTGTTCTTCTTCCTCTATCAATGCCTTGCCAGCGTACTCATCCGGAGCGTTGCGGATGTCCTCGAGCCATGGGCGGACGCCATGCTGGCGGACTTCCTGAATGGAAAAGGGATTAGCCTGAAGCGTAGTGTTTCCTGGGATGGTACGCCGTTCAAGTTCGACTTCTCGCCGTCTTTCGTTAACGTGTCCGCGCCCGAGATCAGCTTCGGGGTTGCACTGAATCTACACGCCTAAGGGGTTGTTCATGAAGCAGGTATTCAGCGCTGATGCGCCGTCCGGCCTACCGGATGGGTTCTACATCGGAATGATGTGCTCACCGATCTTGAAGACCAAAGTCACGGTTACCGTCGTGTTCTACAACAATACGAACACAGACGTTGATGTCGCGTGGGCGAATTCTCACCTATACAAGGTCACCGTTACAGACAATGAGGGAACAGTATTCGATCTGGAAAAGCTACTGCCTGCACCGCATCCTGATCAACCTCCAACGCCAGTGCCTGCGACGCAGCAGCACAGGATGGTTTTCCCTGTGGACACTTCGCTTGCTCCATACGCCGGGGTATTTTCATTCGATCCGGCCAAAGGTCCTTATACATTCAGGCTTGTTTTGAATTCGCCGAGTCATCCGTACACCCTGAGTGAGACAGTGCCTGTCTTGAGTTAGCGCCGACGGGCGCGGTGTGAAGATGTCCTCGCGAAGGTTCTCCGGCCAACGATGCATTAGGCAAATAGTGGGGGTTCCGAACGGGCGGATTGGTGCCTGGTCTGCGTGTCAGCCGCTGTTTTTCCTTCTTGACTTTCCCGGGCTTTCCTGGCTGGACGTTCTACAGCTTCTTCACTGAGGGGTTCGATACCGCTGACCTGCTGGAGGCCAAAGGACTGCTCGATGAGCCCGAGCGACGAAACCGTAGGGGCGTGCTGCCCCAGAGTGCGCGATTTCATCACGCTCATTCCTGTGAATGGGATGCGAAGGATTCGGTCGGAGCAGTAGCGGTACGCCTCTCTGCGGGGGTCCATTTCTGCTCTACACGACCGACCTTCCAGATGACGACCGAAACGAGCCACGTCGCGATGAACATAGCGACGATTGCGAAGCCTAACTGGCTGAGATCGAGTCCGACAAGGCTATTAAGGATCCCAATGTGGAAGTCGAGTGAACCGTGAAAGAGGCTTATGATCTCAAGTGAGCCTATAAACATTGCAACTGCAATAGAGAGCGCTGTGACCACTATGTTGTAGTAGATTTTCCTTACCGGTCTGTCTAGTGCCCATCCGTATGCAACGGTCATGAAGGAGCCGTCAAGCGTATCGAAGAACAGCATGCCGGCGGCAAAAAGCACTGGCAGACACAGGATCGCATACCACGGCAGCCCGGACGTCGCGCTTGAGCCGGTCAGCACTAAAAGCGCGATCTCTGTTGCTGTGTCGAATCCGAGCCCGAACAGTAGACCTACGACGAACATTTGCGTGGGCTTGCGAATGATCTTCATGAACGGAGCGAGTAAACGATTGATGAAGCCTCGCCCGTCAAGGAGCGTTTCGAGCGACGCGTTGTCGTATTGACCGCGACGGAGACGCTTGAATGCCTTCAAAACGTCAACGAGGGTAACCAGGTTGAATCCCGCTATCAAAAAAAGAAATATGCCGGAGATGCCTGTCCCGATAATGCCGGTCAATGCGTGAAACGGCGAATCAGCTCGGCCGATACGGCTCGCGATCGTATGCACCCCGAGTGCGACCAGCAGCGTCAGACCGAAGACGATGGTTGAATGGCCGAGTGAAAACCAGAATCCTACTGCCCCTGCGGCTTTACCTTCCCCCACGAGCTTGCGGGTAGTGTTGTCGATCGCAGCTATGTGATCAGCATCGAATGCATGTCGCATTCCGAGAGTGTACGCTGTTAGCCCAACGCCAATGCCGAAGGCTTTGGAGCCGACACTGAGATGCAGGGGGGCGACAAACAGGGTAAGCGTGCCCCAACCGAGCGCATGTAGGAGCGCGATGAAGGCGAAGATTGGAAGCAGCGCTCTCCCTCGGCCACGAAGAAGCGGCGGCGTCTCAATGGTTGTCTGCTGCAGAGGAAGCAACTGTTGGAACTTCTTTGGCATGGACATTTCTCCATAGGAGAACCGGGGAAGGTGGCGAACGCGCCGCCGCCGGCGCGTTCGCGCCGTACGTCAGACCTTGGGCACGTATGGGAAGGTCGCGGTTGGTCTCGGGTTCACGGATTCTTTGCCGATATGCAGGCTGATAGGGGTGTTCGCCGCAATCGTGAACATTACGTCGGGCGCGTTATCTATTAGCGACCGGCCATTCCAGTCAGCCATACCGAACACCGCAGGCGTACCCACCGTATACGGAAGAATATTCGGGAGAAATCGGTGAGCGACTCTGGTTGCATATCCTTCCGGATCATCAGCAGTTCCGTTAGCGGTCACCGCGCCAGCGATGGATTTGATGAGTGTATTGCCGTAGGTAGAGAAGTCCTCGGAAGGACGGCCGGCATTCAACCGGTTACCAAGATCCTCGTTGAACTGAGTGAAGAGCGGGTGAATCATCGGCAGCCCCACTCGGTTGATCGAGCGCCAGCCGCCGGCGTCAGTCGCAAGGGTAGCGACGGCCCAAACACCGATGCGGCGGTCGGCACCAATTTCCGCGAGCAATTCAGCATCGGGAATCTCGATGACAATCGAATACACCGTGTGGCCAGCGAAAAGGTTGCGCGCATTCTCCGGGGTCCAGTCGCCGAGATTGAGAACAGTGCCGTCCTGGAACGCGTGCCCAACAGCATGCAGTACGTACGGTTCGATCCAGAAGGGATCCCCAGCCTTGCCAGCCCAGACACGAATACCGGTCTCTGTGGTTACGGCCGTGTCCGTCTCGCCACGAGTGATGACTTCGCCTTGTGCGTTGGGATCGACCGCGTCGGCCCCCGAGACTCGGCGTAGAACGAAGCGCTGCTTGCCTTGCGCGTCGCGCTCATCGAACGTGAGGCGGTAAGTAATGTCTTCGATGGAGTCGGAGTTCGTATCAACCTTGAATTCGTACATGCCCTCCGGGTGATAGCCCGGAACCGGAACATTGCCGGTAATCGAATGACAGACGTTGATGACGAGCACGGTACCTGTCTGACCGCGGAAACAGTACAGATCAGTGATATCCAGGCGGATGTCCTGGCGTGCGAGCGGGGAATCCAGATGATGAGACATGGTTCGATCCTTTGCTGTCGTGATGTGGTTTCGGCGTCCAGCGTTCTGGCTTGCGAATATGCCTGAATGGTGGGTGGGGGCGTCAGCCTGAATGGGGACTCTCGCGGGCGCGGGGCCGTCCTCCCTGATGCGCTATAGCGACGGGTAGCGACGGGGACAGCATGCCTTCGCATGCAACGGCGGGATGTCGAAAACTGCTTCAGATTTCGGATTCGCACGCTCCCATTGGACTCGTCATGCCATCAAGCTGAACTGAGACGGTCACATCTAGACCAACGTATAGCGCGCACGAACCATCGTAGGCTGGTGTGAGATGCTCGTGCGATGTAGCTTCGTGTACGGATGCGAGTTCACGTCACGCAGATGGTTTGGTCAACTGGGCAGTCAGCTTAAATGACACGGACCGCATTCCGCTTTGCCTTTGTCTGGTTGGTCGCAGAGTATCAGCCACCCAGATCGAACATTCTTAACGCTTATTATGAGGTGGCTACCATATGCCGCCAGGACAGGGAAAAATCATGTACTCGAAACTGTTGTTTGTCAGAACGGCTGGTATCGCGCTTTGCGTGTCGTTAAGTTTTGGATTTGCCGAGAGCGGCGCATGGGCACAACAGCCGTCCAATGCAACGAACACGGTGAAGTCAGAGCATGCCGCAGACCGGGCGCTAGCGCGCAGCGTGCGCAAGGCGCTCGATCGCCAGAAGGGTCTCGACATCGATGATGTCCGCATTCTGGCTAAACATGGCGAAATCGGGCTCGACGGGACGGTGCCGGATGGCAGTCAACTGCAGACAGTATCGTCAGTCGCTGCCTCCGTTCCAGGGGTAAAGGCGGTTCACAGCTACCTGTCGGTTCGGGAGGAGGGAAACTAACGCATCCGCCGCTGGTGCGCGCTAGCCAGTGGGCATGTCGTGGGGGCGACGTCATACGGCGTGCCTCCGCTTTCTCGCTCTAACCGCCTATCGGCTCGCACTGTAGAAAATCAGAGACTGCACGCGTCGTGCGCCCTTGTCGCCTGCGTTTTCAAGTGTCTTTTCCCTCGCGATCTTCTCGTTAACGTCATTGGTATGGAGCGCGGTCTACGAGGCCAATGCACCCACTGATTCAGTGTGTTTCGTGTTCTTCCCAAAAGATCGCTCATTTTCTCGTAATGGTGAGCGAGCGCCTTGTCACGGCACTCGGACACGACCGATCGTCGGTGCGCTATATGAGAACGAGAGCTTTTAAATCCTTAAATCGACGGAAAATGATACTAAGGTATTCAAGCGCAAAGGCGAATATTTAGAAAAATGAATGCGTGAGTTCGTGTATGCGTGTCGGGGGAACTGATTGGGTGAGATCCTGCTAGGCGAAGCGCCATGGAGTGCGAATACGAAAACGAAGTTCATTCGGAAAGGTGAAAATGTCTGGCGCTGTCGTCGTAGCGTTATTTAACCTTTTCCAGGAGCATCAAATGTCAGAGTCGATTAAGGTTGCGTTGGTAACGGGCGCATCGGGCGGAATTGGCAAGGCGGTCGCGCAGCGACTCGCAAAGGACGGTTTCGCCATAGTGGCGAACTATGCTGGTAATCCGGTGCATGCAGACGAGCTGGTTTCGGAGATAGTTAGTGGTGGCGGGCGTGCGATATCGGTGGGCGCTAACGTAGCCGACGCAGACGGCGTCACCGAACTGTACCGCCGGTCGCTGGCCGAGTTCGGTCGTCTCGATGCAGTTGTCCATTGCGCCGGCATCATGCCGCTCAACCCTATCGCATCCGGCTCTATCGAGTCCTTCGACCGCGTTATCGACGTGAATCTGCGCGGTAGCTATTTGGTTATGGCGCATGCCGCAGAGTGTCTTGGCCCAGGCGGGCGCATCATCGTGTTTTCCAGCAGCGTACTTGCGAAGTCCTTTCCTGGTTACGGTGCGTACATTGCTTCGAAAGCCGGTGTTGAGGGGCTTGTGCGGGTACTCGCCAATGAGCTGCGTGGCAAGGGGATCACTGTGAACGCTGTGGCGCCGGGGCCCGTTGCGACAGAGTTGTTTCTAAAAGGGAAGACAGAAGCGCAGATCGAGCAGCTAGCGCACCTCGCGCCGCTCGAACGCCTCGGCGAGCCAGCGGACATCTCGCGTACGGTTGCTTTTCTCGTAGGCGAGGACGGTGAATGGGTCAACGGTCAGGTGTTGCGCGTCAACGGCGGATTTGCCTGAATCCGTAGCTAGCGGACTGGCGTTTCGCGATCACCACACGGCGGTGCACTTACGCTTGCCCTTCCGATTGGCGGTCGTAAGACCGCCACTTTCATCGCCGCCTGCAAGCGCTCCAGAGCTGTTTCTCCGGACTTGAGAGCGCTTTGTATCAGTGGCCTATACCGAAGTATAGAAAAACTACCTTGGAGAGCGGTTTTCGAGAGGAAAAAGTGAGGGTCGTGAGGGATCGGTTCCGCTTAACCGTGCGATAGGATGAAGAATGACCCTTTCCATTAAACGTCAGTATGGGAGGCCCCAGCGGGCTCGCGGTGTCGGCCAAGCCATCGTAGGTCTGGTGGCGGATGATTCCGTCAGCTACCGTTAAGCCAACGGGGTCCAACTGTCTTCGCGTTGCTCCAAAACGGGAAGTCGACGAAAAATGGAAGGAAGATCATGAATAACCCGCTTGACTGTCTCCAGCCTGTCTTCAATAAGCCTTATCGTCTCGCGCGTCATCCAATTGACACTGAAATCGAATGGCGAACCCCTGCGCCGAAGGATCAGAATGCGTCGGACGCGCTTGTGCTGCACTGGACACACAAGGCAAATACGCCACTCCATGTCGCGAACGACGGACACGAGTCGCTGCATTGTGTCGCGCTGAACCTGAAGTGTACCTCGCTGAGCTTCGACTACGCCGGGCGCCCGCTGATTCGTGGGCGGGTCCCTGCGGGTGTAGCGCATATTGGCGCGCCGTGCGTCGCAGCACGCGCTAGCTTCTCGATGCCATGCGACGTACTGCATCTCTATATTTCGCAGAAGGTGCTCGGCGAGTGCTATGCGGACCTCTTTGGGCGCCCACATTCGGGTGATCTAATCCTGGGAGACGGGCGACTGCTGCGTGACCCAGCGATTGAACGTCTGAGTCAGGCACTCGCTGTATCGCGGACAAACGACGCGGCGCTCGGAAAGGTCTTTACCGATAGCGTGAGTCTCGCCATCGTCTCTCGTCTTGTCAGCCGACAGTACGCAGGATCGTCGCGCAGAGTACGCATTGCGGCGGAACTGCCAAAATGGCGTTTGGCGCGGGTGATGGAATACGTCGACGCCCATCTCGGGGAGCCCATCGGCCTTGCCGAGATGGCTGAAAGCGCGGGGCTTACACGTATGCACTTTGCAGCTCAGTTCCGTCAGGCGAGCGGGCTCCGGCCACATGAATACTTGCTGAGAAGACGAATTGAGCACGCGCAGTCGCTGCTGCTGGGTTCGCGGCGCAACGCACTGGATATTGCATTAAGTTGCGGGTTTCGCTCGCAGGCTCACTTTACGACCGTATTCAAGCGTTTTGTAGGAGAGACGCCTTGCTTCTGGCGAAAAAAAAATGGCGGACTTCGATAGGATTTTGCAGCACTTTCTTGAGCGTAGCACGCGTTACTTGCTTGGGATCGAGAATCATCAGATTCCGAAGGTGTCCGTGGTACCAGCGCCGGACTCCGTGCGCCAGACATGCATTGCGCAAGCGGGAGCTTCCGCATCCGCGACCGGGGTCTTATCGGTTGTCCCTGGATCGCTCGATAGCAACAGTGCCGCCCTCACATAGCGGCTTTACTCGGACATAGATATTAAAAGAGTGCAAGAAAGCACTTTAAAATAACGTTAGGAGTCCATATGATATCGCAGTGTTGTACAGCAGACCCATGGGCGATGACAGTCGGCTTACTTGGCCAGCTTTCCGGTGCACAACTCGCGGACTGCGTCCTGTCCTCTCACGCACGGCACATGTCGAGAGCACGCCACGGCATCAAGGAACAGTTTTCGGGCGTGACTGTTCATGTGATCGAACGCTCGACTGCGACGAGGATCACGCTCGCATGGCGCGATCCCTCGCGGTGCGCATATGGCGATCAAGAGTGGTATCTCACGCGTGCACGCCGCTCGGGCGTTTGCGCAGTCAGCGGGCGGCCAATTCGGCGAGGAGAGTCCGTCTATCGCCCGAGGCCCATGCGTCCGCAAGCGCTTAATGCTGACGCAATGATTCACACTGCGGTCTTCCAGGACGACTAGTTCGCTTGACGGAAGGGCGGGATCGTGTATGCACACGCCCCGCCCTTCGTCACTGGTGCCTCTCTTCCCCTTTCGTTGACGGCAATGACTGCGCCAAGTCAATCACCGTTCATTATTCGTGGCATTCATTTTGCCTCCGGCGGCCGTAGTGGGATGGCGCCTTCAGCGCAAATTGCACAATTGAAAGACTTGGCGTTCAAAGCTGCCAATGGTCACCGCTTTGCGATTCGAAATCGTCGGCCCGCCTGATCCCCACAGGCACACCTTTGTATGAAGGCGTGCGGCTCTTCGGGTCGAACGCGTAGAGCGGCACAAGTGGATTGGCTTCAGGGTAGTAGGCGCCACAGCAGTTGTCGGGAAGAGCGTGCTCAACGACCAGGAAGCCACGCAAGATGCGCTCGATGCCATCGCTGGAAAGCGAAACAATGTCCACGCGGTCGCCGGCGCGCAGGTCGCGCTTGCGCAACTCGTTGCTGTTTATAAAAACAACGTCTCGTTGACCAAAAACGCCCCGGTAGCGATCAGAGTGCGAATACAACGTGGTGTTGTACTGGTCGTGGCTGCGCATCGTGGTGAGCCAGAGCGCGTCGGTGTCTCGGTTTGCAAGGTCTACTTCGAAACCAGGAAGAACGAGAAAGTTCGCCTTGCCGGTCAACGTCGCCCATATGCGATCACGCGCAGTCGAGCCGAGGTGAAAGCCGCCGGGAACACGTATACGGGCGTTGTATGCCTCGAATGCTGGAAAAACTCGTTCGATTGCGTCTCGAACACGATCGTAGTGGGCAATCAGGTGTTCCCAAGGCACACGGGATCGCGTGCCGAGCGTAGCGCGTGCAATGCCGGCGACGATTGCAGGCTCACTGAGCAAATCCGGCGATGCAGGTGCATTCCGGCCTGCGGAAGCATGCACCATTGACATTGAGTCTTCTACTGTGATTGACTGCGGCCCTTCGGCTTGCAGGTCGATTTCCGTGCGCCCGAGGCATGGCAGTATCAGTGCGTCCTTTCCATGGACGAGGTGGCTGCGGTTCAGTTTCGTCGATATTTGCACAGTCAGCGCCAATGAGCGCATGGCAGCTTGTACACGCGGCCAGTCAGGCACCGCTGCTGCGAAGTTGCCGCCGAGCGCGACGAATACCTTTGATTGTCCTTCCAACATTGCGTCGATTGTGGCGACGACATCGCGCCCGTGCGCAGTCGGGGCGCGGAAGCCGAAGGCGCGTTCGATGCCATCTATGAGGGCGGCGCTCGGTTTCTCGGTGATCCCCACAGTGCGGTTCCCCTGCACGTTGGAATGTCCGCGGACAGGACATACCCCGGCGCCGGGCCGTCCGACGTTGCCGCGCAGTAGCGCGAGATTGGCAATCTGCTGCACAGTAGCGGTGCCGGACTGATGCTGTGTGATTCCCATTCCGTAAACGAGGATCGCATTATCGGCGCGAGCGTAGATACTCGCGGCTGACTCGATATCCGCTTTGGCGAGACCGCTGTGTGCTTCGATCTCTGTCCACTTTGTTGCTCGGAGGTCAGTTTCGAGTTCGTTAAAGCCTGTCGTGTGACCAGCAATGAATTCGGTGTCGAGTACTCGAGGCTGGTCGTCGACTCGCGCCTTGTCGTCCATCTCAACTAGTGCCTTCATCATCCCCTTGAGGACGGCTGCGTCACCACCCACTTTCACTTGGTAGAGGCAGGTGCTGATTGCAGTGGATCCGAGCGTCGCCATTTCGACGGGATCTTGTGGCGAGGCGAACCGTTCCAGCGCGCGCTCCCGGAACGGGTTGAATGAAATGATGCTGGCGCCTCGCCGGGCTGCGGCACGGAGATCACTCATCATACGGGGGCTGTTCGTGCCGGGGTTCTGCCCAAAAATGAAAATAGCGTCCGCGTGCTCAAAATCTTGAAGCAGCACGGTCCCCTTGCCGACGCCGATGGATTCTGGCAGACCGACGCTCGTGGCCTCATGGCACATGTTCGAGCAATCGGGGAAGTTGTTCGTGCCGAACTCGCGAACGAATAGCTGATAGAGAAAGGCAGCCTCATTGGAGGTTCGCCCCGAGGTATAGAAGTCTGCCTGATGCGGACTTTCGAGAGCGTTCAAGTGCTTTGCGATTAGCTTGAATGCTTCTGGCCACTCGATAGGTACATAGTGGTCGCTTGTGGCGTCATATCGCATCGGATGTGTAAGCCGGCCCGACATCTCGAGGTCGTAGTCGTTCCATTCAGCTAGCTCCGTGACGCGGTGCTTCGCGAAGAATTCCGGCGTGCAGCGCTTGTGTGTCGCCTCCCACGCTACGGCTTTGGCGCCGTTTTCGCAAAACTCGAAGGAGGATGTGGGTTTTGGGTCTGGCCACGCACATCCGGGACAGTCGAAGCCCTCTGGCTGGTTCATATGAAGCAGGGTCCTCGCGCCAGAGATGGGCACGCCTTGTACGGCGAGCGCCTCCCCAGTAGCACGCAGCGCGCCCCATCCTCCCGCTGGATCCCTGTAGATGCGTATGCTTTTCTTTTCAATCGCCATGTCCAATTCCTTCACGGCGTAGAAAGAGGCCGCGTTGGTGCATGCTGCAATGGTCAAGCGCGCGCGGCTTTCTTGTTCCATGCAGCCATTGCGGTTTTGCACGTTAATATCGAGAGTCGGCAGTAGGCTTGCAAATCATGTCTTATCAGAAACGTGCGGATCCTAAAAAAAGTTTGGGCATCGAAAGCCGCGTGTCGGATCAGATTGCAATACTACAACTGTGCGCGGGGACTACCGGCCCTCTTGAGCGGCGATCCTGACGGCGCCCACTATTTCGCGGACACCCCAAATACGGAGTAGCAAGCATGGCAAAGCTGACGCTGAAAGACGGCACTGAACTCTTTTACAAGGACTGGGGCACCGGCCAGCCGGTCGTTTTTTCCCACGGCTGGCCGCTCAACGCCGACGCGTGGGATGCACAGATGCTATTTCTGGCTACGCGCGGCTACCGGGTCATCGCGCATGATCGCCGCGGTTATGGCCGATCGAGTCAGCCTTGGGACGGCAACAACATGGATCGCTACGCTGACGATCTCGGCGAGCTGGTTGAACATCTCGATCTGCACGACGCAGTGCTCGTCGGACATTCCACGGGGGGCGGTGAGGTCGCGCGCTATATCGGTCGCCATGGTACGGGACGCGTATGCAAGGTCGTATTGATTGCGGCAGTACCACCGCTGATGGTCCAAACCGAAGCAAATCCTCGTGGCCTGCCGATAGCCGTCTTTGATGATATCCGCAAGGGCGTACTCGCAAACCGCTCTCAGTTCTTCAAAGACCTGGCTTTGCCGTTTTTTGGCTTCAATCGCGAAGGGGCAGCGGTGTCGAAGGGCACCATCGATGCGTTCTGGCTGGCAGGCATGCAGTGCTCGATTAAGAGCGCGTACGACTGCATCAAGGCGTTTTCGGAAACCGACTTCACCGACGATCTGAAGAAGATGAATGTGCCAACGCTCGTGCTGCAAGGCGACGGCGACCAGATAGTGCCCCTCGACGACTCCGGCCGGCTGTCTGCGGAACTCGTCCCGAATAGTTCACTGGTCGTCTATGCTGGTGCGCCGCATGGCATGTGCACGACACACGCTGAGCAGGTCAATGCAGACCTGTTGTCGTTCATTGAGGGCCGATAAGTCTAGGATTTTGCCGCCGGCCTGAGGGCGTCGCGGCGGCGCCTTGGAGAGGTAGCGATGGGCCACGACGAAAGCACGACGCAGCTAGTACCAGACACAGCGGGGTTGGTTGACCCGCCGGATTATGCTGAAATTTCGCATTGGCTTCAATCAAACTCGTTAGTCGGCGCGTCGGAGGTGAACAACATCGAAGATCACGGTGTCGCGCACACGCCCGTTCTCGCCGGCCGGTGGACGAGATGCCTCGTGAAACTGTCTGGGGCTTGGGCGCTCATAGAACTGCCGGTAGAGTACTGGGGCGCACAGGACGGCATCGAGAGAATCGCTTTGACGCTCACCGCTGCACTTTGGCTGGCAATCATATCTCTTGTATTGCGGGGTAGTCAGCTGGCACGCGGGGTCTTCGTATTCCTTTGTGCGCTGGGAGTCCTGGCTGTCGCGCCAGCGCTTCCTGCCGAGTTCGCATCGTGTCGCCTCGCGTTCTGCCTGTCGCTCATAGAGTGCGCTGTGAAATCTATGCTGTTTATCGCATTTGTGTCGCGCTACATCCTGATGGAAGCGTGACACTCGTGGACGCAATCCGTCGGTTGGCCAACGCTGAGGCGAGCAGAATCAGGCCCGATATTTCCGCCTTGTACATGGATCGCGGGTGTCCATTCCAAGCGAATGGCGCGCTTGGTAGCGGGGTGCGTGCGGTCCTGATATTTCTCCAGCGGCTGTGTCATTGGGTCCGCCGATTCGTGCGTCCAATGCGATCGGGTGGTTAAGGGTATTGTGCCGTGATGGGCACAACGTTGCTTTCAAACTCGCATCTCACGGATGATGGGTGCACTTCCGAGAGTGGACTGAGTTCATCACCGCGCGCGAGTCTGCCTCTTGCGCGTTGGCCGGAATGCACCTCTCTGCCTGAGGTAAGTTAGCGCCAGCGGGCGCCACCGTGGCGCGAACCTCGAAACAAGGAGTACAACTCGATGCCCTCGAGCACGGATGCTGAATTCTTTCGTCTTCTCTCGGGCAGCTATCGACGCCTGGTCGGCGAGCCGCTCATACCCCAAGGTATGAGCGACGCCGAAAGTGCGCTCTGGCTGTACGAAGCGGCGCCATTTGGCCTGCTTGCTCACAACACCCAAGCCGATCCGGTCTTTACGTATGGAAATCGGCGTGCGCAGGAGATTTTCGGCTATAACTGGGACGAGATCACGGCGTTGCCGTCGCGGTTGTCTGCAGAGGCGCCGCAGCGAAGCGGGCGACAAGCGTTCCTCGACAAGGTGACGCATGACGGCTTTGTGACTGGCTATCGAGGCATACGCATCACGAAATCTGGCCGACGTTTCTGGATTGAGCATGCAACCGTATGGCAGCTCGTCGATGGAGCCGGTGTACTCCATGGGCAAGCAGCAATGATCCCTCACGTCACACAATGCTAAAGCGCTGGTGGCCCGGGCCTGCGTAGTGCGTGATTGAGGTCACCTGGAGAGATACGCCTGAAAGAAACGATTCGGGCCCCGCGCATTCGCGCGGGGCGCGCTGCGCGACTCGGGTGGCGGCTGCCGCCGCCGCAATGGGCGCCGTGCCACCGAATCCGTCCTGGCCATCTTTCTCATGGGCGGACTTCGCTTCCGCAATTCGAAATTCGGATGGATACGTGGTGCTGTCGTTTGCAGCCGGATTCTAGCCTGCCTTTCCACGCCGACGGGATTGACAAGTACTTCTGCGCGCGTGACAGGGACGTTGCCTTGTCTACGGCATCGGACGGTGCTCGAGAGGGTGAAGTGGAACTTTGAAATTCAAAGCATTTCCGATATTGAATCGGTATCAAAAGAGTAGTGAAAAATCAAAACCCAAGGTTTACTCTCGTTATGTCGGCCAGGCCACTCGCGAGCGCGCTTGCCAAATTCGTGGTGCGACGTGGTACCGTCATCGGCTGTGTTCGGGCAGGGGAGGGGGCAAAAGCGTGAGAATAGCATCGATCGCCGGCGCGATGCCTCTTGCCTAGACGATCTCGGCTAGTCATTTTACACACATGGATTGTCTCACGATTGCGTTTGATTTGTGCTTTTAGAAAATGCACGTGAATTTAATTTCGAGTGTGACGATGGCGGAATTCACGAATAAGATATGTGGGTAGTCCCGGGAGGATTGGTGGCGGGGGAAAGACAGGGGAATGTCAAAACGTCACCAAGACTCGAACAACTATGCCGTATTCCATAACTATGGAAATTGATGGAGATCTACAATGGATACAAGTGACGTGAAACCGCCCCTCCCGCCGTTTACTCACGAGACCGCGGTTCAAAAGGTGCGGATTGCAGAGGACGGCTGGAACAGTCGTGACCCGGCGAAGGTGGCGCTGGCGTATTCGGTCGACAGTCGTTGGCGCAACCGCGCAGAATTCCCCCGCGGCCGTGAGGAGATCATTGCATTTCTGACGCGGAAATGGCGACGCGAGTTGGATTACCGATTGATCAAAGAGATCTGGGCTTACGAGGGAAACAGAATTGCTGTCCGCTTTGCGTATGAGTACCATGACGATTCCGGTCAATGGTTTCGTGCCTACGGCAATGAAAACTGGATGTTCGACGAGCACGGGCTCATGATCCAGCGTCATGCAAGTATCAACGAGTCGCCGATCAAGGAAGATGAGCGGCGATTTCACTGGCCCTTGGGACGTCGCCCGGATGATCATCCGGGGCTCAGTGATCTCGGGCTGTAATTCCGCCCGACGGTAGGCCGTCTTTTGCCATGGCGCGTATGCGCAACAGGCTTTGGATGGTGGAGGGGGCCCGGCGTGCGTTTAGCTTCGCTGCGGTTCCACGGGCCTCCTCCGTGCTTTCATTGACTGCATGTCAATTTGGACAATTTCCGAACCGCATTAATTTTCGGAAGATGTTTCTCGCGGAGCAAATGAGTCTCTTGCGAGCTAAGAAAAGTAGCACCGTAGTTTGGCCCGATGGAGGCTCAGCATCTCACATTCAGTTTAGATCGATGACCAGCGGCGCGATGAGTTGATAGTGCCCATGACGTATTACACCGTATCTCTGTCCGGATGGCGCAAGCATGTTGAACCGCCCCGTGAATCGTGGAGACTGGTTGGTTTAAGTCGAGAGCGGCACAGCGGCGGTATTGCTGAGTCGCCGGTAGCAGTTTGCCTCAGCTTCTCTGAGGCGGGATATAGCCGAAAGTTCCATCAGCCGATGATGGTTGACCAGACCACCGATCCCGGCGTCGCCAGTTCGACAGACTCACGCGTTTTCTGCGGCGCACGACGATGAATCAGTTCTGCCTTGTGCAGGCCGTTGCGGTTTCAGCCAGCGCGTTGTCGTCGCTGTCTCCCCGGCTCCCGACCGATGGCTCGATACCGGATTCAGCCGACCGTGCACTGTCGCGAATGCTGAGGTATCGGGCCCCTGTCGGAGTGATGGATTAGCGTTGGTCGTTGTCTGGCTGGCGAGCGTACAGCGCCTGTTCAAGTGCATCCAGAACAATGTCTGTGGTCATCGACGAACCGACGCTCCAGCCGACGATGCGTCGGACGAACACGTCGATCGGGAGCGCCACATCGAGCCCAGCCCCGCGCTGTCGAAACTCGATTTCTTCTGGATTGACGCACCCCAGCAATGTCTGGCTCGTGCAGTCGGACTGGGGCGCTAGATTCGATAGCCGCCAATTGTGACGGATATTCCTCGCGATGCTTTCGCACCATGCGGACTGCGCTCTCCCGAACTTCAGCAGATCATTTTTTCGACTTTTTCATGGCTCCCTTCTCTCAAGAGTTGGAGCCTCCATCAAACTCCGGGCAGTTCGTGAATTGGATTTATAAATGCTGGTGGCGTAGAGATACAGCCGGGAAATGTATTCTAGCCTTTGTCTTTGTCTTTGTCTTTGTCTTTGCCTTTGCCTTTGCCTTGGAACTTGGAACTTGGAACAGACGCCAAGCCGCCTAGTTAAATAGTTTTGCAGACTGATGAACTGGTTCCAGAAAAAGCGTGGTCGCTTCTGAGACGTAAATAGCCCGGGTTGATGCCAATCCCGCTATTTGAGTGCGGTTGCCCTATAGCTGCCGAGCCCCGGCCAGGCGGAGCAGGGCTGGCCGGGTTTAATGACTTACTGTTTCTTGTTACTTGCTGAGATGCTCTCGGATTGCTTCGCTGATCTGTTGAAGTGCAGCTTCAGTGGATGGGATGTTCCGGAGGGCATTGAGGGCTACAAAATCGTGGATGGTTCCGTTGTAGCGAACGGACACGACGTTTACGCCGGAATTCATCAGTTTGCGCGCATATGCCTCGCCTTCCTCACGGAGCGGATCGTTCTCGGCAGTGACGACGATTGCTGGTGGCAGGCCTTTGAGTTCCTCAGCACTCGCTCGGAGCGGGGAAACATACGGATTAGCGCGCGTTTTTGCGTCTGGCGCATACATATCCCAACCGTATTTCATAAACGATCGAGTCAGGAATCGGCCGGTTCCGTATTCCTTGTACGAAGCGGTGTCTACGCTCGCATCGGTTGCGGGAACCATCAGTGCCTGGAAGCTAATCTTGGGCCCATTTCGGTCTTTTGCTATGAGCGTAAGAGCGGCGGTCATATCACCGCCTACCGAATTTCCCGCAATGGCAATGCGTGAACCATCGGCACCGAAATCAGCAGCGTGCTCCGAAGCCCACTTGAGTGCTGCGTATGACTCTTCCAGCTGAGTCGGGAACCGCGCCGCAGGAAGCGGAGTGTACTCTACGAACACACCGACTTGTCCGGAGCCAACGACCAGATCGCGCAGCAAGCGCTTATGGTTCGCGAAATTACCGACGATCCATACACCGCCGTGGACAAACAGCAGAACGCCCGGCTTGCCTTCGGTATTCTCGGGTTTCATGATGTAGATCTTAACCGAGTGACCATCTTCGTTGATTGTTTGTTCCGTCGTCGTAACGCCAGACATGTCAACAGCAGTCTGCTCTTGGAGCTTTGTGAGGATGTCTTGGGGCTGCGGTTGCGGCAATTCCCAAAACGGACTGCTGTTTTTGTTCAACTGGTCAAGAAACTGGCGGATCAGCGGTTCGATGTGCGGGTCGGTTGCAGGATTCACGACCGTTTGGGCTGTTGCAGGTTGCGCACAGATAACCGCTGCGATCGCGAGCATGGCAGCAGTGGCTAACTTGATGGTTTTACTGTTCATCGTTGTTCCCAAGGGTAGATCGAACTTTGGTTGATTTGCAGGCTATGCCTCGTACGCCTGCGCGCTCAAAAGATGCGCCTTCAGGTGACAAGCGATGAGGCTGCGCTGATCGTACAATTGCGCGGTAGGTATCGTTCACGCGGAAGAGGGGATTTTTAGAATTCGAACGATCGCAGCGCCGCGAGTGTAGACGGGATGAACTGGTCAACCTGTATAGCTCACGGGGATCTGCCTGCGCATTCGCTGGGTGGGAACCTCTTCGCGGTTCGAAATCTACCGGCCGTTATCCGAGTAGCGCCACAGTTACTCGATTTTCTCGGATAAGTGGCTATTGAAACGACGCGGTGCAGGACATAGGTAAACGCAAATTGTATATGGCGCGTTCCTACTGAATCGGACACAGGAGATAAGGCTGGTGAAAATCGGGAATTAAATTTCCAGCGCCCTCGCTATTTCTATGAAGGTTTGGTCCACGGTTCGATCCGTGGAACTGCTGAGAGTCTAAATACGGCGCCTTCGGTCATCGCGAGACACGTAAAGCTTCTGGAGGACGAGCTGGGGACCAACTCTGCTCGAGAGAGACGCAACGGGAGTGAAGCCTAAAAGAAGTGGCGTCACATCTTCTAAGACTTTTGGCAAGGCTACCGTCGACTGGCCCGAACGCGTCACTTCGCCGACGTGAGGCGACACTCTCATGGGCGCCGCCCCTCACGTCCAAAGGTCGTTTAGCTGCCGAAGTAAATCGGATGCATTCCGTCGTTCTCGAACACTCCGGGCGCCTTGCGCAGCGGGGTGCGCGAAGCGCCCGAATCGCTCTTAGTGTCCCGAACTCCGCCGTATGCTCGCCCGGTTTCGCGTTGATGGCCATGACCGACGCGAAGTTCCGCTGCCTGCATGCCATAGGGGTACGTATCTCTGTCCGCAGACGGTGTGTAGCCGGTTTGCCGGAGTTGAGTGAGTTCCCCGCGTACCTCTGCACGTGTCCGAGCCGATCGTTGAGTCGCAACGGGCGACTGCTGGTGCGGATAGTGCACATCACTATCTGCGAAGGCGGGGGCGGCTACAGTGTAAGCGGCTCAGCTGGGCCGTTTGTCTAGGCGCGTGCGCGTGAGGCATGATGGTGAACTGGAGCCACCGGTCAGGTAGCGGGATTCGGCGGACTGGTAGGCGTGTGCAGCTTGTCAGCCACACGCC
>NZ_JBFRCL010000038.1:0-84594 GCF_040965695.1 Paraburkholderia sp. BR10937 | reverse complement strand
GCCAACCCGCGAATATCAGTGTGATCGACCGTCGAGATTTACTGCTACGTCGCCCTCAGGAAATTCACATGACATGTACTCGAGAAGCAGAAAACCGATCCCCATTGACTCGTGAAGTCATATCAGTTCGCGGACACGCTCCACGGTCTCGTCTCCATGTCATGCGCGGCCCCAGTCATGCTGCCGAGCGCTGCCTCCACGCGCCTGACGAGCGACATCAGCCGGGGGGCGATGTCGTCGGTCAGCTGGTTGCCGCTGATGTTGAACACTGCAATCGAACAGCTAAAAACCCAATACTCGTCGTCGATCGGGGCGGACAACGGAATCGCCACCGAATGGATCTCGCGCTGCATGTCGCCGTGCGAGAGCGTGCAGCCGTGCGCGCGCAACTCCTGTTGCGCCAGCGCGAGGCGCTGCGCGAGCAACTCGCCCTTGGCGGGGTCGCGCGCGAGCGTGTCCTGCAGGTACTGCTCGCGCTCGGCGCCCGGCACGGTCCACAGATACGCGCGGCCCGACGCCGTGCGCGAAAGCGAGAGCCGCGTGCCCGTTTCCGAGCGATACACCGCGCTGCCTTCGCCCTGAATCACCTCCGCGTACGCCATGTTCAGGCGGTAGCCCACCGCGAGCGTCACCTGGCCGTGGCAGTAGTCGGCCAGCTCCTGCATCATCGGCCGCGCGATCTGCCGGATCGTCATGCGGCCGAGCGCCGGGGCGGCGAGGCTCAGCATCTCCGTGCCGAGCACATACTTCGAAATGCGCTCCGAATAGCGCAGCAAGCCGAACTCCGCGAGCGTGTTGATGAGCCGCAGCGCCGTGGGCTTGGGCAGCCCCGTGCGCTCGACCAGATCGCGCGCCGACAACTCCGCGTCCCCCATCGAAAAGCACTGCAGGATCCGGATGCCGCGCGCGAGCGCGCTCACGAGCTGCGAGTCGGCGGCGTCGTCGGTGCGGGAGTTGGCCTGTTCGTTCATGTCGGGTCCTTCGTCGGGGTAAGGTCGCGGCGCGCCGGTGCGGCTAGCGGCAAACCCCGGATTCTAGCTTTCTGCCGCACGCCGGAACAATTTTTTAAGACGCCTGGTTCATTTTTTCGCCTTCGTGATGCCGCGCCGCTCACAGCCACGTGTTGATGTCTCCTTTTTCGACATCTGGGGATCGAGTCGTCCAAACAGTGTTGCGGATCGTGATCCGGAAATCAATAAAAATGAACCTAAAGTACCGAAATATGTTTACCACTATTGAAATAGTGGGCCGATTAGGTGTATTTTGAGCCAAGTGATTCATTTTTTTGACACTTCAAACCGTTGAGAGAACCATGACCAACAGCGCGGTAATCGTCGACGCAGTGCGCAGCCCGATGGGCCGGACCAAGGCGGGCGGTGCGTTCGTCGACCTGCATCCCGTGGATCTGCTCTCGCAGGTCCTGCAGCAACTGATCGTGCGCAACGACCTCGACCCCGGCAGCGTGGACGACGTAATGATCGGCTGCGTGAGCCAGGTGGGCGAGCAGGCCTCCACGCCGGGCCGCCTCGCGTGGCTCGCGGCGGGCTTTCCGCAGCACGTGCCGTCCACCACCATCGAGCGCAAGTGCGGGTCGAGCCAGCAAGCCATCCATTTCGCGGCGCAGGCGATCATGGCGGGCGTGAACGAGATCGTCGTGGCCGGCGGCGTCGAGTCGATGAGCCGCGTGCCGATGGGCTCTTCGCGCATCGGCCGCGATCCGTACGGCGCGCTGTACCACGCGCGCTATCCGGAAGGCATGGTCGGGCAGGGCGTGAGCGCCGATCTCGTGGCGCAGAAGTGGGCGCTCACCCGGGAGGCGCTCGACAGCTACTCGGCCGAGTCGCACCGTCGCGCCGACGCCGCGCGCGCCGCGGGCCAGTTCGCGCGCGAGATCGTGCCGATCGATGTGCCGGGTCCTGAAGGCGTGCGTCGCGTGGATCTCGACGAAACCATCCGCGCCGGTACGACCGTCGAGCGTCTCGCGGGCCTCGCGCCTTCGTTCGAGAGCGCCGAGCTCGCGGCGCGCTTTCCGGGTATCCGCTGGAACGTCACGGCGGGCAACGCCTCGCAAATCTCCGATGGCGCATCGGCGCTGCTCATCATGAGCGAGCAGAAAGCGGCGCAACTGGGATTGAAACCGCGTGCGCGCATCGTGGCGTTCGACGTCTGCGGCGACGATCCGCTGATGATGCTGACCGCCCCCATTCCTGCCACGCAACGCCTGTTGAAGAAACGCGGTCTCGCCATCGACGATATTTCGCACTTCGAAGTCAACGAGGCGTTTGCCGCCGTGCCGCTCGCCTGGCAGAAGGCGCTGGGCGCGGACGCGGCGCGGCTGAACCCGGCTGGCGGCGCGATCGCGCTTGGACATCCGCTTGGCGCCTCGGGCGCGCGCCTCATGACCACGATGCTCAATTCGCTCGAAGTGAGCGGTGGCCGCTACGGCCTGCAGACGATGTGCGAGGCGGGCGGCATGGCCAACGCGACGCTCATCGAACGCCTCTAAAGCGTGACCACGAACAACGACGGAGAAACGACACATGGACGAACAGAACAAATTCGCCGGCACGGTGGCGGTGGTGACGGGCGGCGCTTCGGGGCTCGGCCTCGCGAGCGCAAAGCGGCTGCTGGCAAAAGGCGCACAGGTCGTGATCGCCGACCTCGCCGGCTCGCGCGGCGCGGCCGTGGCCGATGAACTCGGCGCGCACGCGAGCTTCGTGCCCGCCGACGTGACGAGCGCCGACGACATGAACGCCGTGTTCGAGGCGGCCACGAAGCGCGGCACGCTGCGCTCGCTCGTGCATTGCGCGGGCCGTGGCGGCGCGGTGCGCCTGATCGAGAAGGACGGCTCGCCGGGTTCGCTCGAAGCCTATGAGAACGTGGTTCGCGTGAATCTCTTCGGCACCTTCAACGCGCTGCGCCTCGCGGCGGCGGTGATGGCGCGCAACGAGCCCGATGCGGGAGGCGAGCGCGGCGCGTGCGTGCTCACAGCTTCGGTGGCGGCGTACGAAGGGCAGATCGGGCAGGTGCCGTATGCGTCGTCGAAGGCGGGCGTGGTGGGCATGACGCTCGTGGCCGCGCGCGACCTGGCGAGCAAGGGCATCCGCGTGTGCACGATCGCGCCTGGCCTGTTCGACACGCCGCTGCTCGCGCGCCTGCCCGAGGAGATTCGCGAATCGCTCGGCCGCATGGTGCCGTTCCCGCCGCGACTCGGTGAAGCCGACGAATTCGCCGCGCTCGCGCTGCACATTCTCGAGAATCCGATGCTCAACGGCGAGACCATCCGCCTTGACGGCGCGATTCGCATGCAGCCGCGCTAAGTGAGGCCGACCATGAGCGACGAATTGCTGATCGAGTCCCGCGACGGCATCCAGATCCTCACGATCAACCGTCCCGAGGCGCGCAACGCCTGCACGAAGGCGGTAGCCGAAGCGCTAGCCGCGGCACTCGACGAACTGGAGCAGCGCGACGATCTGCGGCTCGCCATCATCACCGGCGCGGGCGGCACGTTTTGCGCGGGCATGGACCTGAAGGGCTTTCTCAAAGGCGAAAGGCCGAGCCTGCCGGGCCGCGGCTTTGCCGGGCTCACTGAAGCGCCGCCGGGCAAGCCGCTGATTGCGGCGGTCGAAGGCTACGCGCTCGCCGGCGGCTTCGAAGTCGTGCTCGCGAGCGATCTCGTCGTCGCCGCGAATAACGCGCAGTTCGGTCTGCCCGAAGTGAAGCGCGGGCTATGCGCCGCAGCGGGTGGATTGTTGCGTCTGCAACAGCAGTTGCCGGAGCGCATCGCCATGGAACTCGTGCTCACGGGCGACATGTTCGGCGCGCAACGGGCCTTCGAGTTCGGTCTCGTCAACCGTCTCACCGCGCCGGGCGAAGCGCTGGCGGGCGCGCTCGAACTCGCGCAGAAGATCGTGGCGAACGGGCCGCTCGCGGTGGCGGCGAGCAAGCGCGTGATGCGCGAGTCGCGCGACTGGTCCAGTGCCAGGATGTTCGCGCGTCAGCGCGAGATCACGGACCCGGTGTTCGCTTCCGCCGACGCGCGAGAGGGCGCGGCGGCGTTTGCGGAGAAGCGCAAGGCGGTGTGGCAGGGGAAGTAGGGCGGCCCTTGCGTCAGGCGTGCGTGAGCGTTCTTCGCAGGGCCGCGAAGAACAGCTCCGACTGCAATCGCTCGCCCTGAACCTGATCGGCCACGCGCTGGGCGAGATCGGCGGCCACGGGCCGCAACGCGCGCCCGGTGGAGCCCGCGAGCACCTGCGCGGCGCAGGCGCGCTCCAGGTAATAGAGGTCGTCGAACGCGTAGTCGATGCGCTCGCCGCACACCACCACGCCGTGGTTGCCGAGGAAGCCGATATCCTTGCCGTCGAGCGCATGCGCAATGCGCTCGCCTTCCTCGGGGCCGAGCGCGAGCCCGTTGTACTCGCGGTCGAGGGCGACGCGGCCGTGATAGCGCATGGCGTTCTGCGACAAGGTCGTGTCGAGCCCGCAGTCCTCCGTGAGCGTGAGGGCGGTCGCGTACGGCATATGGGTATGCAGCACGCAGGCCTTCTTTGCGATGCCGTGGATGGCGGCGTGAATGAACATCGCCGTCGGCTCCACGGCATGGCGGCCCGCCATGACGTCCCCCTGTGCGTCGACGATGACGATATCGTCGGCCATCACCTCGCTCCACATCAGGCCGCGCGGGTTCAGCAGAAAGAGGCCGTCTTCGCCGGGAAGCGCGACGCTGAAGTGATTGCAGACGCCTTCACCGAGCCCGAAATGCGCAGCGGCACGCAGCGCGAGCGCGAGGTCCGCGCGCAGCGTCGCGATTTCCGGGTGATGGAACAAATCTTCGCTTTCAATGGCTCCAGCATGATGTACTGCGTTGCTCATGGATCGTGGCTCCTGTTGTCCAAATGACCGCGTTGCGTCTGCGTCGCAACCCGCGTTCCTCATTCGCCGTCCAGCGCGAGCGGCACTTCGAGCCCCACCTTCACGCGGCTCATGCTCACCAGCGTCTTGAACCGCTTCACGTTGTTGTTCGAGAAGAATAGCTCGCGCGTGAGTTCCGTGTACTGGTCCATGTTGCGCACCGCGAAAATGAGCACGAAATCCCACTCGCCCGCGACGTAGTAGCACTGCTGAATCTGCGGGCAGCGCTCGAAGGTGCGCTTCATGGCGTCCAACAAGTCGATCTGCTCGCTCTCCACCTCGACAGTCGCGACGATCGTGATGGGATGATCGACCTTCTCGGGCGAGACGATCGCCGCGTAATGGTCGATCACGCCTTCGTCGGCGAGACGGCGCAAACGCCGGTTCACCGCTGCCGTGGAAAGGTTCACGCGTGCGCCGAGTTCGTTTTGCGGAGTCTGGGCGTCGCGCTGGACTTCCATCAGGAGTTTGCGGTCGAAGGAGTCGAGATGTGTCGCCATTTACGCGGAAGCCTGTAAGTCGATATTTTTTTGCGTGACGCGACCGCATTATGAGACTTTTTTACGGGGGCTGCGCAATATCATTTCGACATCGCAAGTCCACCGGAGCCAACCCATGCTGATCGCCAACCCGCGCGCCACGCGCCATGCCTACCCGGAGACGCTCGGGGCCATCCTGAACGTGAAGTCGGGCGACGAGAGCCGGGCATGGCTCGCCAGTTGGGCGTTGATCAGCCCGGAGCCCACGCCGCTCTGGGACCTGAGCGGTGCGGCCGCGCAACTGGGCGTGGCCCGCATCGGCCTCAAGGACGAATCGTTTCGTTCTCCTCTTGGCAGCTTCAAGGCGCTGGGCGCACCGATCGCGCTGATGCGTCTCATCATGCGCCTGTGGCCCCAGCAGGAGATCGATCCTCGCAAGCTGATCGAGGGCCGCTACGGCGAGATGGTCACGAACCTCACCGTCATCAGCGCGACCGATGGCAACCACGGCAAGGCGCTCGCCGCCGCCGCGCAATCGATTGGCTGTAACTGCGTGATCGTGCTGCATGCGAACGTCAGCGCCGAGCGCGAAGCGGCGATCGCCGCGTACGGCGCGCGTATCGTTCGAATCGCGGGCAACTATGACGAATCGGTCGAGCATGCGGCGCAGCTCGCGAAGACGAACGGCTGGCACGTCGTTTCCGATACCTCCTATGACGGCTACGAGGCGATCCCGCGCGACGTCATGCAAGGCTACGGCACCATCGCGGCGGAAGTCATCGAACAGTCCGGCGATGCGTGGACGCACGTGTTTCTGCAGGGCGGCGTGGGCGGTCTCGCGGCCGGCGTGGCCAGCTACCTGTGGGAGCATCAGGGCGCCGCGCGTCCGCGTTTCATCGTGGTCGAACCGCGCCAGGCCGACTGCCTGTATCAAAGCGCCATCGCTGGCTGCGCCGCGAAAGCCACGGGGTCGGTCGATTCCGTGATGGCCGGTCTTGCGTGCGGGGAGACCTCGCCGCTCGCGTGGCAGATACTCGAGCCGTGCGTCGACAACTTCATGCTGATCGACGACGAGGACGCCGTGGAAGCAATGCGCAGCCTCGCCGCCGGCGCGGCAGGCGACGTACCCGTCGTATCGGGCGAATCGGGCGCGGCAGGGCTCGCGGGCCTTGCGAAGCTCATGCGCGAACCCGAACTTGCGCGCGCAGCAGGGCTCGACGCGAACTCACGCGTGCTGCTGATCAGCACCGAGGGCGCCACGGCGCCGGGCGTGTACGCGGAACTGGTCGGCGCGTCTGCGGAAACCGTGGCGGCGCGTCGCGACGCCTGGCTGAGTCAGGTCACGCAGTAACCGAAAAGAGGACACCCACATGGAAAGCACACTGCAAGGCCAACTCAAAAGCTGGCGACAGTATCTGCACCAACGTCCCGAAACCGGCTTCGAGGAGATCCACACCGCCCACTACGTGGCGAACATCCTTGAGACACTGGGTCTCGAAGTGCACCGCGGCATTGGCGGCACGGGGCTCGTGGCGAACCTCACGGTCGGCAACGGCAAGCGCGTGATCGGCCTGCGTGCCGACATGGACGCGCTCAATATCGCGGAGCAGGCGCCGGGCCGCGCGCATGCCTCGTTGAACGCGGGAAAAATGCACGCCTGCGGGCACGACGGCCATATGTCGATGGTGCTCGGCGCGGCGCGGCTGCTCGCCGAGCGGCGCGATTTCGACGGCACGGTGCGGTTCATCTTCCAGCCGGCCGAGGAGCACGGCCGCGGCGCGAAGGCGATGATCGCGGACGGCCTGTTCGAACGTTTCCCCGTCGATGCGATCTTCGGCGCGCACAACATGCCGGGCATGGCCGCCGGCACGTTCGCCACGCGCGCGGGCGGCATCATGGCGAGCGAGGATAACTTCGTCATCCATATCAAGGGACGTGGCACGCACGCGGCGCGCCCGCACATGGGGGCCGATCCGATCGTCATCGCCGCGCAGATCGTGCTCGCGCTGCAGACCATCGTGTCGCGCAATCTCGACCCGGGCTTGCAAGCCGTGATTTCCTGCACGGAATTCATCACCGACGGCATTCGCAATGTGATTCCCTCGAACGTGATCATCAAGGGCGATACGCGCAGCTATTCGAAGGACGTGCAAGCGCTGCTCGAAACCCGCATGCGTGAAGTCAGCGTCGGCATTTGCCAGACGCACGGCGCCGAATGCAGCTTCGAGTACACGCACGAGTTCGCGCCAACGGTCAATTCGGAGCAGTTCGTCGAATTGGCGGTGAGTGCCGCGCGCAACGTGGCGGGAGACGCCGCCGTGGACGCCAACGTGCAGCCGATGATGATCTCCGAGGACTTCGGTGCGTTCCTGCAGGCCGTGCCCGGCAATTTCATCTTCATCGGCAACGGCGACGCGCCGGAACGCGGTGGCGTTCCACTGCACAACGCACGCTACGACTTCAACGACGACATCCTGATGACCGGCGCACGCTACTTCGCGGAAATCGCGCGCCTCGCGTTGGCCGTCGGAACCAACCAATCATGAAGATGCTGAAAACTGAACGGCGAAGTGCTGCTTCGCCAACTGCGCGAACTGGGTGAAATCGGCGCCGATCCGCAAGCGGGCGGGCGCACCCGCATCGCGCTCACCGACGACGAAAAGGCCGGACGCGACCAGGTGGTCGCGTGGATGCGCGAACTCGATCTCGAACTGCGCATCGACCGCATCGGCAATGTGTTCGGCACCCTGCACGCGGGCGACGATGCCGGCTCGCAACGCCCGCTGATGATGGGCTCCCACATCGACACCGTGCGCAACGCGGGCGCGCTCGACGGGTGCTATGGCGGGCTCGCCGTGGTGCGCGCGTTTCGCGAAGCGGGCGTGAAGCCGGGCCGGTCCATTACCGTGGGCGCGTTCACGAACGAGGAAGGCGTGCGCTACCAGCCGGACATAATGGGCTCGCTGGTCTACGCCGGCGGCCTGGCCGTGGAAGCGGCGCTCGATGTGCGCGGCATCGACGGCACGCGTCTCGGCGACGCGGCGGCATTAGCCACAATCCGCGCGAGCACACGGACGACGATCAGCTCATCGACGGCGCGAACGTGCTGCTCGATGTGGTGCTGGAGCGCGTTGGCACGGCGTGAGGCCCGCGTGGTGCGGGATTACGTGCCGACCGCCGCGGCCTCGTCGAGCGCATCGTAGATGCCGATCACGCCCGCGGCGACATTGTTCCAATGATCGATGGCGTGCGTGCCGACCACGTCGTCCCAGAACGACTCCGATCCATATTGAAGACGTTGCGCATGCAGCCGTCTCGTATAGAGCTGCAGGTCGAACTCGGCGGTGATGCCCATCGCGCCCACCAGTGCGTGTGCGCCGTTCGCCACCAGCGGCGCGGCGCGGCTCGCACGCGCCTTCGCAATGGCCGCCGCGATGCGCTGTTCCGACGTGTGGTGTCCCGCGCAGCCCAACTGTGCCGCGACGCGCGTGGCGGCCACGTGCTCGGCCATGACGCTCAACTGCTGCTGCACGGCCTGGAACTTGCCGAGTGAGCGGCCAAACTGCTGGCGGTCGTTCACGTAGCCGAGCGTGATGTCGAACACGCGCTGCATGCCGCCCGCCATCGTGGCGGCCGTGGCGAGCGCGCCCAGCTCGCCCACGCCACGCACCGTGGCGGGCAGCGCGCGTGCCGAGTGTGCGGGATAGCTGAGCGTGGCGTCGAGGCTGTCGCCGTGCGCGCGCAGATCGGCGCTGGCGAGCTCGACGAGGCTCGTTCCACTGGCGGTTTCGACGATGAGCGTCTCGGCGACGAGACCGTAGGGCACGAAGGCCGCGCCGTGCCGCGAGGCGTTGCCAAGCGCGATGGCGATGGGACCGCGCGGCGCTTCCACGCCCGCGCGTGCGAGCAGATCGCGCGCGATCATGGTGTGCGCGGCGGGCAGCGGCAGCGCGTGCGCGCCGAATTCGAACAGCGCGCCCGCGGTGGCGGCGAGGCGCATGCCCGAGCCGCCTTTCTCCTCAGGCACGAGCGCGTCGAGAAAGCCGAGCGCGTCGAGCTGGTCCCACAGGGCGCGTCCCGCGTGGCGGTCGCGCGCCGCTTCCACGGTGCGCACGAATTGCGGCGTGCAGTGACGCGCGAGCACGTGTTGAGCCGATTCGGTCAGCATGTCATCCATGGTGTTCTTCTCCATGTTCGTCGTTCGTTTA
Organism: Paraburkholderia sp. BR10937; assembly: GCF_040965695.1. Taxonomy (NCBI): domain Bacteria; kingdom Pseudomonadati; phylum Pseudomonadota; class Betaproteobacteria; order Burkholderiales; family Burkholderiaceae; genus Paraburkholderia; species Paraburkholderia sp. BR10937. The sequence continues at coordinate 74,996 of NZ_JBFRCL010000038.1, read as the reverse complement.
GCGCAGCCCGAGGCCGCGCGCGATCATGCCGCGCAGGATCTCGCGCGTGCCGCCGCGCAGCGAGTACGACGGCGCGATCTTCGTCACGTAGTCGAGCGTATCGGCTAGCTCGCGTGTCACGGCCTGCTGCGGATGCGCGCCGAGCGCGTCACCGATCAGCGTGGGCACGCTCTGCTCGAAGCTGGTGCCGAGGTCCTTCACGAGCGCGGCCTGCGTGGCGGGGCTCGCCCCGTCGGCAAGCGCTCCCGTGACGGCCACGGACATGGCGCGCAACGTCGCCAGTTCGGTCACGAACGCCCCGAGTGTCCGGCGCTCGCTTTCGCCGACCGGCGCGTGTGCCGCGCGCGCGGCTTCACGCAGCGTATGCGCCCATTCCTCCAGCAGCACGATGCTCGAATAAATGCGCTCGGGACCGCTGCGCTCGAACGCCAGTTCCGCGGTGACCTGTTCCCAGCCCGCGCCTTCGGTACCGATCAGCGCGTCCTCGGGCAATTCGACATCGTCGAAAGTGACTTCGGAGAAATGCGCGTCGCCGGCTAGGTCGCGAATCGGCGCGACATGCACGCCCGGCAGCGACAGGTCGACGATCACTTGCGAGAGCCCGCGATGCCGGTCCTCGGGCGCGCCCGAGGTGCGCACGAGCGCGATCATGAAGTGCGAATGCGGGGCGTTGGTCGTCCAGATCTTGCGGCCCGAGAGGCGCCAGCCGCTGGCCGTGCGCTCGGCGCGCGTGCGTACGCTTGCGAGGTCGGAGCCCGCGTTGGGCTCGCTCATGCCGATGCAGAAAAACGCCTCGGCCCGGCAGATGCGCGGCAGATAGAACGCCTTCTGCGCCTCGGTGCCGTAGCGTGCAATGAGCGGGCCGCTCTGGCGGTCGGCGATCCAGTGGGCCGAAACCGGTGCGCCGGCCGCAAGCAGTTCTTCCACGAGCACGAAGCGCGCGAACGGGCTGCGCCCGCCGCCGCCGTATTCGCGCGGCAGCGTGAGGCCCAGCCAGCCTTGCGCCGCGAGCCGGCGGCTGAAGTCGGCGTCGAAGCCGAGCCACGAGCGCGCGCGCACGGCGGACGGTACGCCTTTGAGCGCTTCAGTGAGGAACGCCCGCACCGGCGCGCGCAACGCCTCGTCTTCGGGCGGAATGGTTCGGAGTGTGAAAGGGTCGGTCATAGCGTGTTGCGCTTTACAGTGCAGTTCCTGGCAGTGCGAAGTCATCAGGCGCTTGTGCGCTCATTCGGGGCGGCCTGCGAGCATGCGCTTGACCGTGTACGAGAGCACGAGTTCGTCGCGCTGGTTGAGCACTTCCACGCGGCTCGTGACCACGGCGCGATTGTGCTTCGAGGTGGGCTTCACTTCCTCGACTTCCACCACGCCGTAGATCGTGTCGTTGACGAGCACCGGCGCGTGCGCCTTCATCGAGAACTCGAGCATGGCGAGCCCGGTGCCTTGCACCATGGTCTGGAACAGCAGGCCTTCGATCAGGCCGCTCGTGAGCGCGCCCGGCACGGGGCGCCCGCTCATGGCGCCGTGCTCGAAATGCGCGTCGATGAAGATCGCCTCCAGCATGCCGGTCGCCGAAATGAAATTGACCAGGTCGGTTTCCGTGACCGTGCGCCGGAACGTGCGAAAGCGCTGACCCGCTTGCAGCTCCTGCCAGTAGAAACCGCGTCCGAGCAGTTGGGCGTCCTCGTGTGTCGTCATGCCTGTCTTCCTCCGGTGTGGGATGGCGCGCTGCGCCGGTATCGTGTTCCGATTCTAGAATCGTGTTTCGATATCAGCAACAGAGTTCGAATATCGGAACAGCGTGTTCGACCGATAGCGTGCAGATAACCTTATGTTTATAAGGAATAATTAGCCGAATTCAGGACGCTTTGAGGGTATACGCCAGGCACATACCTCGTTCGATATTCGGAATCCGATGCTACATTCGGAACCCGAGGCCGGCACCCGCCGGCCCGGTAGCCAGAACGATTCGAATAAACCTGAAAACAGGATTCAAGGAGACAAGCTGGATGAACGCCAACCCCGAGATCGCGCAGGCAGGCGCGGCGGCCGCAGCGGCGCCGCGGCGCACGGCCAGCGTAATATTCGCCGGCAGCGTCGGCAACGTGGTGGAGTGGTTCGACTGGTCGGTGTACACGACCTTCGCGATCTACTTCAGCAAGCAGTTCTTTCCCGCCGAAAACGACACCGCCTCGCTGCTCGCGACCTTCGCCGTATTCGCCGTGGGCTTTTTCATGCGGCCGCTGGGCGGCTGGGTGATCGGCGGCTTCTCCGACCGCTTCGGGCGGCGCGCCGCGCTCACGCTCACCATCATGATGATGGCGGGTTCCTCGCTGCTGATTTCCGTACTGCCCACCTACGCGACGATCGGCGTGCTTGCGCCCGTGCTCATGACGGTGCTGCGCATGGTGCAGGGCCTCTCGGTCGGCGGCGAATACGGCGCGGCCACCACCTTCCTTGCGGAATCCGCGCCTGCGAAGCGTCGCGGGCTGTATGGCAGCTTCCTGTTCTTCAGCATCGCGGCGGGCCTGCTGCTCGCTTCTGCGCTCGCCAGCGTGATGACGAACGTGATGTCGAAGGATGCGCTCGTCGCGTGGGGCTGGCGCATCCCGTTCTTCATCGGCGGCTGCGGCTCGCTCGCGGGCTTCTGGATGCGCCGCAACGTGGGCGAAACGCACGCGTTCGAGCAACTGCGTCGTTCGGGCCGTATCGAGCGCCGCTCGCTGTGGTGGACGTGGACGCAACATCGCACCGCCGTGCTGCGCCTCGTGGGCATCAGCGTGCTGGGCGCGTTCAGCTTCTATCTCTTCATCAGCTTCATGCCGATCTACGCGATCCGCCACGCGGGCGCGACGCCGGCCGGCGCCTTTCTGGCGAGCACGCTGAGCATCGCCATCTTCATGATTGCGCAGCCGTTCTTCGGCGCGTTGTCGGACCGCTTCGGGCGGCGTCCGCAGTTGATGGTGTTTGCGGCGGCCTATCTCGTGTTCCTTTATCCGGTGGTGCGCTCGATCGGGCCCAGCGTGACGTCGATGCTGCTCGTCGAATGCTTCGGCCTGCTGACTTACGGGCTCTATTCGGCCATCGCGCCCGCGATCATGGCCGAGTTGTTCTCGACCGCGGTGCGGGGCATCGGCATCGGCGCGGCGTACAACCTCGTGGTCGCCTTGCTCGGCGGCACGACGCCGTATCTCATGACATGGCTGCAATCGCAGCAGCGCGAGGGCTGGTTTCTCGCCTACGTGTGCGCGGGCGCGGCCGTGAGCCTTATCGCTTACTGGCGCATGCCCGAGACGGCGGGCAAGGCGCTCGACTAAGCATGGCGTACACGCAGCGCCGAATGTGCAGTTTCGCAATCCAGGCAGAGGTCATTTCACATGCAGCAGCAGACGAGAGCAGCATCGGCATCGCAGTCAGCGAAAACGCAGACACGACAACAGGCACAGCAAGGCGGCCAGCGCGGCCGGCCGCTGGAAGGCATAAGGGTGCTCGATCTATCCCGCGTGCTGGCGGGGCCGTGGTGCACGCAGAATCTCGCCGATCTCGGCGCGCAGGTGATCAAGATCGAACGGCCCGGTCCGGGTGACGAAACGCGTTCGTGGGGGCCGCCCTACCTGCGCGACGAAGCGGGCCGCGACACCGTGGAGAGCGCGTATTACCAATGCGCGAACCGCGGCAAGCTGTCGATGGCGGTGGACATCGCCGCGCCAGAAGGCGCCGCGCTGATCCGCGAACTCGCGCGTCAGTGCGACGTGCTGGTGGAGAACTTCAAGGTGGGCGGCCTGAAGAAGTATGGGCTCGATTACGCAAGCCTCGCGGCACTCAATCCCGCGCTCATCTACTGCTCGGTTACAGGCTTCGGGCAGAGCGGTCCGCTTGCGCACCGCGCCGGATACGACTTCCTCATTCAGGGCATGGGCGGCCTCATGAGCGTGACGGGCGAGCCCGACGAGACCCCCGGCGGCGGTCCGCAGAAAGTCGGCGTGGCGGTCACGGACCTCATGGCCGGCATGTACGCGACGACGGGCGTGCTCGCCGCCGTGATCGAGCGGCAGCGCAGCGGCCTCGGCCAGCACATCGACATTGCACTGCTCGACTGCCAGCTGGCGATGCTCGCGAACCAGTCGATGAATTACCTCTGCACGGGCGAGGCGCCGCGGCGCCTCGGCAACGCGCATCCCAACGTCGTGCCGTACCAGACCTTCGCGGCCAGCGACGGTCATCTGATTCTCGCGTGCGGCAACGATAGCCAGTTCCGGTCGCTGTGCGGCGCGATGGATCTGAACGCACTCGCGGCGGACTCGCGCTTCGCCACCAACAGCGCACGCAGCGTGAATCGCGCGCTGCTGCTGCCGGTGCTCGAACAGGCGTTCCGCAAGCGCACGCGCGACGCGTGGATCGACGCGCTCGAAGCGTGCGGCGTGCCGTGCGGGCCGATCAACGACGTGGCGCAGGCGTTCGGCTCCGAGCATGCGCGCGCGCGTGAATCCGTGCGCCGCATTGCGCATCCGCTGGCGGGCACGTCGCCGAGTGTGGCGAGTCCGCTGCGCCTGTCGGCAACGCCCGTGCAATACGAGGTGCCGCCGCCCCTGCTCGGCGAGCATACGCGTGAGCTGCTCGACGGTCTGCTCGGGCTCGACGCCGCGCGCATCGACGCGCTGTGCGCGAGCGGGGCGATCGGCGCGAACGCGAGCGTGCGCACGCGCGGCGAGCATGAGGAGGCCGTTTGATCCGGCACCGCGCACACCGCCGCGGCCGGTTCGCATCTCTTTCGGGAGCAGGGCGACATGTATAATTTTTCGCACCGTTCAACCGTCGATCGATCCATGGCGCACCCCCCCGAAGACCGCGATGCGGGCACCAAATCCACCGCGTCGCCCGGGCCGCGCGCGACTACGCGCATCGTGCAGGTGCTGCGCATTCTCGCCGACCATCCGCAAGGCGCCACGCTCACCGAACTCGCGGACCTCAGCGCCACGCCCAAAACGAGCCTCCTCGCGCTGCTGCGCGCACTCACGCATGCGCACTATCTCACGCATGACGGCGGCAAGTACGCGCTCGGCGTGGAAGCGTTCAAGCTCGGCGCAGCCATCGTCGCGCAGCGGCGCTTTCCCGAGATCGCGCGCCCCGTGATGGAGCGCCTCGCGCTCGAAGCAGGCGAAACGATCCTGATCGGTCAACTCGCGAGCGACCGGCCTTCCATGGTCTATGTGATGTCGGCGGAGAGCCGCAGCGCGATCCGCTTCATTGCGGGCATCGGCGAGCGGCGCGAGCTCTTTTCCTCCTCGGGCGGACGCGTGCTGCTGGCCGCGATGAGCGAGGCGCAGCAAACCGAGTATTTCCGCACGGCCGAATTGCGCGCCCATACGCCCGCCACGCGCACGCAAAAGCGCGAGTTGAAGGCGCTTCTCAAGGAAGTGGCCGAGACCGGCGTGGCCGCCACGGTCGAGCAGAGTTCCGCCGACGTGGTGGGCTTTGCCGCACCGATTCGCGACGAGTCGGGTGCAGTGATCGCGGCGCTCGTGATGGGCACGCCGGTCAGCCGCGGCGTGCCGGGCATGGAGCGCTTCAAGGCGCTGATCGCGCGCGGCGCGGCGGAGGTGTCGGCGCTGCTTGGCTATGCGGGGCCTGCTACGCTGGCGTTTTCGAAGCCGCAGAGATAACCCGCCTCGCTTGACCGCACACTGGCTTGGCGCTGGCTGCCTGACCCGAGCCACAGAAACCCGGCGGCCAGCAAGGAACTGACTTCCGCGCTGCGCCAGAACACCGAAAACGCCGCCCAGGGCGAGTGGCTTGCCGCAAGCGCTTCGGAAGTGGCGGCGCAATCCTGTGAACACCTCCCCTTAAACCCGGCTTTTCGAGCGATTAACCGGGAGGGGGTTGCCTGACAATCTCTAGAAACGCGGGGTGGGCTCGCACTTTCTCGAGGCAGATATGTCAAGCAGCATTACGATCACGGACGAACTGGTTGCTGAAATCGCGGACCGGATGGCCGACGAAGGCCAGAAGGTTTCTCCCATGGCCATCTGGTCGGAAGTTCATACCGGCTCGGTGGTCGCAGTGGCTGCCTCGCTGCGCAAGTGGCGCGAAGAGCGTGCGCCGCGCGTGCAGCAGGTCGTCGAGCGCCCCGCGTTGCCGGAAACCGTGACGGACACGATGCGCGACGCGCTCGACCGTCTGTGGACGTCGGCGCAGGACGAGGCCGAGCGCGCCGTGGCGCGCCGCCTGCTGTCGATGCGCGAGCGCGTCGAAGACGCATGCAACGAACGCGACAACGCGCTCGAAGAGCTGCAGAGCACAGTCCAGGAACTCGACGCCCTGCAGGTCCAGCTGGATAACATGACGCGCGCCTACGAGACCAAGCCCAATGACGGGCCGGCTCTCGAGGAAGACATCGCGAGCGCGATCGAGCGCGCCGACGCAGCGGAAAAGCGCGCCGAGGAACTGGCCGAGCGCGTTTCGGCCCTCGAAGCGGAACTGGAGCGCGCGGTCGCCGAACTGGCCGCCGAGCGCGAAGCGCACGCGGCCAAGGCCGCGGAAGCCGAAGCCGCCGCGGCTGCGGCAACCGCAGAGGCGAGCGAGCAGGCCGAGCCGGCAGCCGCGACCGAAAGCGACGCAGCGGAGCGTGCCGCGCGGGAAGCGGCGCACGCGCAAGCGGTTGCGAAGCTCGAGGGCGAACTGGAAGCGATTCGCGCGGCGCTGCAGGCCGAGCAGGAAGCGCACGCGGCCCAGCGTGAACAGGTCGCCGGCGCCCAGGCCGAGCGCGATGCCGCCGCCACCGAACTGCAGAATGCCCAGCAGCAGCTCGCCAGCCTGAGCGACGAGCGCACGGCCGACGCCTCCGAGATCGCCCGTCTCACGGCGAGCCTGACCGAGGCTCAGGAGCGCGCCGACGCCGCGCAGCAGCAAGCGACTGAACTCGCCGAACTGGGCGAATTCGCCAGGGCCGCGGCGTCGAGCGAAGCCGCCGAGGTCTCGGCCGAGGCACAGCCTGCGGCCGCCGATCCGGAAGAAGTCGAGGCGCTGAAGGCCCAGCTTGCCAGCGAGACGGCCAAGCACGCCGCCGCGATTACCGATGCGCGCGAGAACATCAAGCGCTGGTCCGAGTACGCGAACGGACTGAAGCAGCAACTGGCCCAGGCCAACGAAAAGGCGATCGTGGGTCTGGCCCGCAGCGCCGGCGAAGCCTCGCTGAGCCGGCGCCTCGCCGCCGAGCTGGGCCAGGTCGTGCCGGAGCATGAACTCCTGCGCAAGGAGTCCCAGCAGCAAGTGGTCGTCGAGGCGGTCAGCGCCCATCTCGAGCAGCAGGGCTATGCCTATGACGCCAAGACCGGCATGGTGACGAAGCTGAGCACCGAAAACGCGCCGGCCTGAGCGCACCAAAGACCGTCTGTTTGATGGCGCATCGCGAATGCGGTGCGCCGAGCCGTTTCTCCATGCCCGCTGCCTCAGTGCAGCGGTTTTTTTTGCCCTTACCGGCGGATCCACGGCCTGCACGCGCGCCGGCATCGGGACAAATGCCGACTTCCAGCCAGCCGAACGCCCGCTTTCCCGAAAACGAATTGTTGGCTTTGCGCGCCTGAACCACACTGGCACCTGTCCAGTGGCGCGCATATGCGAATCAGGCGCCGCCGCGCAGCACACTCCAAAGCACACAAAAGCCCCCAAGGGCAAAGGAGGAGACATGACGCGAATCAAGACGCAGCACGCGGGCATCGGCAGACCGGGACGCGGACGGCCCGCACCGATGAACCTGCGCGGCGCGCTGGCGGCGGCGCTGGCCATCGCACTCGCGCCGTCGTTCGCGCACGCCACGGAGTGGCGCGTGGGCGTGGAACTGCCGCTTACCGGCGCGCTCGCGCAGGCGGGCACCGAAATGTACCGCGGCATTCAGGTGGCGGCCGACATCTATAACCGGCGCCATCCGCAGGACAAGATCACGCTGGTGGCCGTCGACGACGAATCGAACCCGGCCAAGGCCGTCGCCGCCGTCGAGCAGCTCGCCTCGCAGCACGTGGTCGCGATTGCGGGCGCGGCCAATTCGAACTGTGCCGGCCCGGCGTCGGAAGCCGCGAACAAGGCCGGGCTCGTCTATGTGACCTCGGGCGGCACCAGCGACGACATGGTCACGCGCGGCCTGAAGAACTTCTTTCGCGTGAGCAATACGCCCGGCTACACGAAGGGCATGGTGGGCCTCTTCAACACGCTGGGCGTGAAGTCGGTGGCGATCGTCTACTCGACAAGGGACGCGACGAGCGACCTCGCGAGGCAGCTCGACACGGCGCTCAAAGCGCAGGGCGTGAAGACCTACCTGCATGCCTACGATCCGTCTATCAGCGACTTCAAGCCGCTCATCAACAAGGTCAAGCTGCAGGACAAGCCCGACGCGATGGCGATGATCGGCTACGAGAACGACTACGTGGGCATTCTGCGCGCCTCGCGCGTGCTCAAGCCCGAGCTGAAGGCGATAGCGGCGCCATGGGCGTTCGCGAGCCCGAAGATGGCGCAGTCGTTCCCCGACCTCGTGCCGAACGTGTATGGCGCGACCGTGCTCTCTTCGCCGGCTGACTACCGCTCGGCGGACCAGCGCGACTTCTCCGATACGTACCAGCGGCTCTTCAAGACCGGCTCGAACTATCAGTCGCAGACGTCGTTCGTCTACGCGCAACTGCTGTTCGACGCGATCGCGAGTGCGCAGAAAGCGGGCACGCTCGACAGGGGCGGTCTGGCCGACACGCTGCGCGCCACCCGGCGCGACGACACGTTCATTGGCAAGGTGGCGTTCGACGCGCGCGGCGACAACGCGAACTACGTGGCGCACATGGGCCAGTTCGCGCACGACGGCAAGCTCGCGCTCGTCTGGCCCGCGACCTACGCGACGGCGAAGCCGGTGTATCCGGGCGTGCCGTGGTAACAAAAACATAGAACAACGAAACAGGGCGAGCGCCGCATCTGAACGGCGCCGCTTTCTATTCCCGAGACTCAGGTTTGGAGGTTCGATGGTCCGCTTCGCGACTCGCAGCAAGCCGCGCGCCCTCGTGCGCGCACTCTTTCGCATCGGCGCGGGCGCCGCAAGCGCCTGCGCGCTGCTCGCCCACACGCCCGCCGCATTCGCCGACACGCTGCCCGTGGGGGTGGAGCTGCCGCTCACCGGCTCGATGGCACGCGCGGGCAACGCGCAGCTCGAGGGCATCCGGCTCGCCGCCGATCTGTTCAACAAGGACAGCGGCAAGCACAAGGTCGCGCTCACCGTGGTCGACGACGAGGCGCAACCCGCCAAGGCCGTATCGGCGGTGGAGAAGCTCGCTTCGCAAGGCGTGCTCGCCATTACGGGCGGCTACGGCTCCAATTCGGTGAGCCCGGCTTCGGAAGCGGCGGACAAGGCGGGCATCGTCTATATCACCTCGGGGGCCGTGGACAGCGCGATGACCACGCGCGGACTCAAGCACTTCTTCCGCATCGGGCCCGCATCGGGTTACTCGAAGGCCGTGGTGGGGCAGTTGAACGCCATGGCCGTGAAATCGGTTTCGATTCTCGCCTCGACGAAGCAGGCCACCACCGACCTCAGCAACGAAGTCTCGACGCAACTGCGCGCGCAGGGCGTGACGGTAACGGTGCACGCGTTCGACCCGGCGATGACGGACTTCAAGCCGCTCGTGAACAAGGTGCGCTTGCAGGACAAACCTGAAGTCATGCTGATGATCGCGTACGAGAACGACTATATCGGCATTCTGCGCGCGGCCAAGGTGCTGCGCCCGCAACTGAAAGCCGTGATGGGCGCGTGGTCCATCGTCACGCCGAAGATGACCACCGACTATCCCGATCTCGTGAACAACGTGATCGGCTGCGCGATGCTGCCGTATCCCGCGGACTTCGGCGCGGCCGACGGCAAGGCATTCGTGCAGGCATATCAGGCTGCCTATCACAAGGAGCCCGACTACCTGGCCGAATTCGCCTACGTGCAGTCGCGGCTGCTGTTCGACGCCATGGCGCGCGCGGCCGATGCGGGCACGCTCAAGCAGGACGGCATTGCCGCCGAACTGCGCGCGAAGCCGCACGACACGCTGATCGGCAAGGTGAGCTTCGCGCCGAACGGCGACAACCCCGCGTTCCTGAACAACATGGCGCAGATCCAGGGCAACCGCATCGCGCTCGTGTGGCCGAAGGAGCGCGCCACGGGCAAGCTGAACTACCCCGCGCTGCCGTGGTAATTGCGCGCGCAACGAAAGAGGAGCCGCGATGACGGACCTGTTGCTGCAATCGCTGTATTCGGGCGTGCTCGTGGGCGGCGCTTACGCGCTCGTCGCGCTGGGGCTCGCGCTGGTGTTCGGCTCGATGCGCATCATCAATCTCGCCCACGGCGAACTGGTGCTGCTGGCCGCCTATATCGCCTACACGTTCGAGACGAAGCTCGGCCTCAACCCCGTGTTCGCGATTCCGGTGGCGATTCCCGTGGTCTGCGCCGCCGCCGCCGCCGCGTGGTACCTGGTGAGCCGCATCAAGCGCGACCGCGAGCTGAACTCGCTGATCCTGACCTACGGCATCGGCATCGTGCTGACCAACGCCGTGCTGCTGGGCTGGGGCGCCGACGTGCACTCGACCGGCAGCGCATGGCTGCAGGACAGCGTGATGCTCGGCAACCTGCTTTCCATGCGCAGCGAAGTGCTCTCGTTCGGCATTAGCGTCGTGCTGATGCTCGCGCTCTGGTGGTGGCTCTCGCGTTCGTGGTATGGCCGCGCCGTGCGCGCGATTTCCAGCAACCGCGATGCGGCGCGCCTGATGGGTATCGACCCGCGCAAGACCGAACTGATCTCGTTCATTGTGGCGGGGCTGCTCGCTTCGTGCGCGGGCGTGTCGATCTACGCGTCGAGCGCGATCCAGCCGTCCGTTGGGGAGGCGCTTACCGTGAAGGCGTTCATCATCACGGTGCTCGCGGGCGTGGGCTCGATTCCGGGCGTGCTGGCGGGCGCGATGCTGCTCGGCATTACCGAGGCGCTCACCGTCACGCTCGCCAGTTCGGCGTTGCAGGAACTCGCGGGCATGCTGCTGTTTCTGCTCGTGCTCTACGTGCTGCCGAACGGCTTGTTTGGTGTGGCGAAACGAAGGGGATGAGATCGATGTCGACATTGAAAACCACAACGGCCTGGTCCGGCCCGCGCCTGGCGGGGCTCGCCGTGGCGCTGGCCGTGCTGTATGCGGGCGTGCCGCTCGTGTTCGGGCAGAACCTGTATCTGATGAGTCTGGCGGTGGCCTCGCTGACGATCGCGGGCGTGGCGCTCGCGTGGGCGCTGCTCGGCAACCTCGGCGGCATGGTGAGCTTTGGACACGCGGCGTTTTTCGGCGTGGGATCGTATATCTCCGCACTTCTCACGCTCAAGGCCGGCTGGCCCGTGTTTCCCGCGATGCTCGCGGGCGGCGTGGGGGCGGCAGTCGCCTCGCTCGCCATGGCGCCGGCGCTGCGCCTGAAGGGGCCGTACTTCGCGCTCGCCATCCTCGCCTATGCGCAGATCTTCCGCATCATCGCGACCGAATGGTCCGATCTCACGGGCGGCGCGAGCGGCCTTTCCAGCATTCCGGGCCTGCCGACGGTCGCGGGCTTCGATTTCGGCAGCAAGAGCGGCGGCTATCTCGTCGTGCTTACGCTCGTGCTCGTGTTCGCCGCGATTTATGCGCGACTGCGCGGCAGCCATGTGGGACTCGCGCTACGGGCGATGCACGAGTCGGAGGACGCCACGCGCGTGGTGGGCGTGAACAGCGTGATGCTCAAGCTCGCCATGCTGATGCTCTCGGCGCTGATGACGGGGTTCGTCGGCGCCTTCAACGCGCACTACATCAATTTTCTCGAACCCGATTACGCATTCAACGCGAGCTGGGCCGTCGTGCCGATCATCGCCGCGATCTGTGGCGGCTACCGCACCATACTCGGGCCGCTGGTCGGCGCGGTGACGGTCTATCTGGTCGATCAGCTCATGCTCAAGAGCCTGCTGCCGACGGGGCACCAGATCGTGCTGGGCATCCTGCTCGTGGCGATGATCATCGTGAGCCCCGCGGGTCTGACCGCGCTACGCTTCAAACGTACCCGGCGAGGTGTTTATGCAGCAAGCTGAACCGGCGGCGGAACTACGCCTGCAGGATGTCTCGATCCGCTTCGGTGGCATCACGGCGGTCAACGGTGTATCGCTCTCGCTCGGCACGCGCGACGTGGTGGGGCTGGTCGGCCCGAACGGCGCGGGCAAGACGACGCTGTTCAATGCGATTTCAGGGCTCGTGCGTCCTACGAGCGGCTCGATCCGTTTCGGCGACGTGGATCTGTTGAAAGCGCCGCTTTACCGGCGCGCGCGCCTTGGCATCGGGCGCACGTTCCAGGTGCCGCAGCCCATGCACGAACTCACGGTGCGCGAGAACCTGATCGTCGCGCAGCGCTTCGGCACGGGGCGCGTGGACGAGGCGCGTATCGACGAAATCCTCGCGTTCCTGGGGCTCGAAGGCAAGGCGCAGCGCGACTCGGCGACGGAACTCGCGCTGACCGAACTCAAGGCGCTGGAGGTGGCGAAGGCGCTCGCGACGGGGCCGAAGCTGCTGTTGCTCGACGAAGTGCTGGGCGGCCTCGAGACGGCCACCAAGCGCCGCTTCATGCAGACACTGCTGGCGGTGCACGAGCGATACAACGTAGGCATCCTGATCATCGAACACGATATCGAGACCGTGATGAACCTGTGTCGGCGTGTGTGCGTGCTCAATTTCGGCAAGCTGATCGCCGACGGACCGCCTGCCGAGGTGTTCCGCGATCCCGAAGTCGTGCGCAGCTATACGGGGGAGGCCGCCCATGCTTGAAGTCAGCAGCGCCCGCGCCGGCTATGGCGCGATCAATGTGTTATGGGACGTTACGCTCAATATCGCGAGCGGCGAGGTCACGACCATCGTGGGCCCGAACGGCGCGGGCAAGACTACGCTGCTGCGGGCGATCATGGGGCTCGTGCCGCTGGAGCGTGGCCAGATCACCTTCGATGGTGCACCGCTCGCGGGCGTGCCCACGTGGGACATGGCGCAGCGCGGCATTGCGATGGTGCCCGAAGGACGCATGATCTTCCGCGACATGTCGATCGAGGAGAACCTGATGCTGGGCGCGTTTGCGAAAACGCGACGCGCTGGGGCGAAATCGCAGCTCGAGGAGGTCTATGCGCTGTTTCCGCTGCTCAAGGAGCGTCGTGCGCTGCCGGCGGGCACCTTATCCGGTGGGCAGGCGCAGATGCTGGCGTTGGGGCGCGGGCTCATGTCTTCGCCGCAGCTGATGCTGATCGATGAGCCTTCGCTTGGGCTTGCGCCTGTGATGGTGCAGGAAGTGTTTGCGATTCTTGATCGGCTCAAGGTTGCCGGGCGGACTATTGTGCTCGTGGAGCAGAATACCAATATGGCGCTGCGGCTTGCTGATCAGGTTTATCTCTTGCAGGGCGGGAAGGTTACTTTTGCTGCGCGCGCTAAGGATGTGAATGTGGATGAGCTTCACGATATGTATTTTGCGCGTTAGTTTTTTTTATTTTCGCTCCTGGCTGTTTCGCGTTTCCTCGTGTTCGCGTCGGTCTGCCAGCGTTGCCCCTGTGCGGGGCAATGCTCTCAACTTAAGCCCGATTGCATCACGCGAGTTTGTAGGCGAGGTGGAAATGGGGTTTGGCCTTTCTGGGTGGCCTGGGATAGGAGCGTGAGGGCTGTATGCGACATCGGGTGCGGTGGATCACTGCAAGAACCGCGGGGAGCCTCTCCAGACAGCGCGCGATACGCAGAAGGCAGCCACTGAGGATCGGCTTGGGTGCGCCCAGCGCGTAGAGCCGGTTAGGACGACTGTCCAATGCCTCGAACCTGTCCGCATTTTTGTGGGCGAGGCGGTTAAAAAGACGTTACCCGCGCGCCCGCGTAAACCGCTCGCCAAACAGGATGGCAAACTGGTTCATCGCAGATTTCCAGTCATAGGCATGGCGCACGGACTTTGCAAGCACGTTTCTTAATGCCAGCCACAGCAGCTTGATGGCCGCTTCGTCATTGGGGAAGTGCCCGCGCGTCTTGATGATCTTGCGCAACTGCATGTTCAGGCTCTCGATGGCATTCGTCGTGTAGATGACCCGGCGTATTTCTGGTGGAAACACGAAGAATGGCGTGACGTTCTCCCACGCACACCGCCAGGATTGCACAATGGTCGGATATCTGGTGCCCCATGGGCCTGCAGCGAATGCCTCAAGCGCCTGCTGCGCGGCCTGTCCGCTTGCGCCCGTGTAGATCGGGCGCAGCGCCGCGGCGATAGCCTTGCGGTCCTTGTAACTCGCGTATTCCAGGCTGTTGCGTATCAGATGCACGATGCAGGTCTGCACGGCGGTGCGCGGGTAGGCCGTGCCAATCGCATCGGCCAGCCCCTTCAGGCCATCGACCACGGCGATCAGGATGTCCTGGCAGCCGCGCGTCTTGAGTTCATTGAAGACCTTAAGCCAGAACTTTGCGCCTTCGGTGTGCTCGATCCACAAGCCCAGTACGTCACGCTGGCCGTCGGCCTGAATGCCCAGCGCAAGATACACGGCCTGGTTGCTCACCACGCCGTCGCTGCGGATCTTTACGCGAAGCGCATCAAAGAATACCACCGGATACATCGGTTCGAGCGGTCGGTTTTGCCAGGCGAGTGTCTCGGCCATCACCTCGTCGGTGACCGAGCTGATGAAGTCGGGCGACACCTGCGTGCCGTAGCTTTCGGCCAGAAACGCCTGGATTTCGCGCACGCTCATGCCGCGCGCGTACATGGCGATGATGCGCTCATCAAAGCCGGTAAAGCGGCGCTCGTGCTTGGGAATCAGTATCGGCTCGGTCACGTGGCAGATCGACCCTGAGTGGACCGTGGTCCGTGATGATGGTTTTGCCACTGGCACCGTTACGCTCGTTGGTCTGGCCATCCGGCCTGGGATCGCCGGATGGATACCCCAGATGCAGCTTCATTTCGGCGCCCATGGCACGCTCAATGACGGCCTTGTTGAAGGCGAGCATCAGGTCCTTGACCTGCGCGGGTGTCATCGGCCCCTTGACCAGTTCGTCCAGCAGCCCTTCCGGCAAGGCAGGCAGCGGCCCTCGGGCCGCTGCCTGCGAAGCGACAGTACGTCGTTTCTGCTTCTTGTCCAGCGGCATATCCATGATTTTTACCTCTCATGATATGCCTCGCCCACAAAATGGCGGATAGGTCCGTCCGACCGACGCGAAAACAAGAAAACGCGAAAGCGACAAGAAAAACCAAGCCAAACCTCAAACAACCCCAGAACCAAGACAACTCTCAGCACTCCACCCATAGAGCCACTGCAGCGAGTCATAAAACTGCTCCTGGCTGCGCCCCACCCACAGCGCATTGCGCACGAGCCGATCCACGCCCTTGGCGTGATAGATGCGCCCCATCTCACGCGCAGAGTAAAGCACACGCGCCGTCCGCGGAATGCGCGCCGCCTCATACCGCTTGAACGCGTCGACGAAATCGCCATCGTCAGCCTTGACGGCAACGCCCAGCGTGACCGCATCCTCGAGCGCCTGGCAAGCGCCCTGCGCCACATACTGCGTCATCGGGTGCGCGGCGTCGCCGAGAATCGTCGCACGACCGAAGCTCCATTGCTCGACCGGATCGCGGTCGGCCGTGGCCCAGCGCTTCCACGACGTCGGGCGGTCGAGCATCTGCCGCGGCAACGCGTCGACTCCTTCGAAGTACGAAATGACTTCTTCCTTGCTACCGTCGCGCACGCCCCAGACTTCCTGCTCCCGGCTATGGAAGGTCACGACGAGGTTGTACTGCCGGCCGCCGCGCAGCGGATAGTGCACGAGGTGACAGTGCGGCCCCGCCCACACCACGGGCGCGTTGAGCTGCAGATCCTTCGGCATGTTCTCCACGTCGACCACGGCGCGGTAGACCACGTGGCCCGTCACGCGCGGCTCGTCGCCGATCAGCGCCGCGCGCACTGCGGACTTCACGCCGTCGCAGCCGATCACGGCGTCAGCGCTGTAGCGCTCGCCATGCTGATCGATCACGGTTACGCCGTGCTCGTTCTGTTCTAGCGACTTGATCTGCGTGTCGGTGCGGAACTGGATGAGCGGATTGTCCTTCACCGCTTCGAGAATCGACAGATGAATATCCGCGCGATGAATCACGCCATACGGATTGCCAAAGCGTTCGCGAAAGCGCTCGCTCGTTTCGATGCGCGCAACGGGCTTCGCATCGGTCGCGTCCATGAGCGTGAGCGAGTCCGTGAACACGGTGCGGTTGCGCGCCGCCTCGCCCGCGCCGAGCGCGTCGAGTGCCGTGAACGCATTGGGGCCGAGCTGGATGCCCGCGCCGATCTCGCCGATCTGCGGGGCCTGCTCGAGCAGCAGCACGCGGACGTCGGCCCGCGCGAGCGCAAGCGCCGCGGCAAGGCCGCCGATGCCGCCGCCCACCACGATCGCGCTGCGTCTGGCGTTGGATGATTGCATGTCTTGTCTCCTGAATGACTTGTTTGAGGCCCGCAGCGCGCGGCTAGGCGGTGTAATCGGGCTGACGCTGCGGTTCGGCCGCGGCGAATGCGGGATGCTCGCAGGCGTGGCGATAGACAGCCATGCTGCGCGTGTAAGCGGACAAATCACAGTCCATGCGCAACGCGTTGGCGATTTGCGGCACGAGGCAGCAGTCGGCCAGCGTGGGCGCCGCGCCGAAGCACCACGGTCCATCGTGCGACCCGGCGGCCTGAGCGAGCAGACGCTCCACGCCTGCCATGCCTTGCGCGACCCAGTGCCGATACCACGCGCTCTTCTGCTCCGGCGTCACGTCCAGCACATCCTGCAGATACTTGAGCACGCGCAGGTTGTTGACGGGATGCATGTCGCAGCCGATCAGGTACGCGAGTTCGAGCACGCGCGCACGCGCTTGCGGCTCTGCCGGAACCAGACGCGGCTCGGGATAGCGCGCATCGAGCCAGTCGATGATGGCGAGCGACTGGCCCAGATGGAAGTCGCCTTCGACGATCGCGGGCACCGCTGCCGAAGCGTTGATGTGCTCGACGTACTGCGGCGCGCGATGCTCGCCGGTGCGGATGTTGACGCCAAGATACTCATGCTCGACGCCCTTGAGCCGCAACGCGATGCGCACGCGGTACGAAGTCGAGCTATTGAAGAAGCTGTAGAGCTGCACGATGGACTTTCCTGTAGAACGGATGCGGCTCAAACCACCTTCACGGTCAGCTCGCCCAGGCGCTCGACGCCCACCTTCAAGGTGTCGCCGGTCTTCACGGGGCCCACGCCTTCGGGCGTGCCGGTGAAGATCACATCGCCCGGTTCGAGGCGGAAGAACTTCGAGAGATACGAAACTGTTTCGGCCACCGACCAGATGAGGTGCGAGACGTCGCTCTTCTGCTTCGTTTCGCCGTTCACGGTGAGCCACAGGCCTGCGTTCTCGAAATGGCCGGCCTCGCTCGCCGGATGCACGGGGCCCACCGGCGCGGAAAGATCGAACGCCTTGCCGATCTCCCAGGGGCGGCCCATTTCACGCATCTTCATCTGCAGGTCGCGGCGCGTCATGTCGAGGCCCACGGCGTAGCCCCACACGTGCGAGAGCGCGTCTTCCTCGGCGATGTCCGAGCCCGCCTTGCCGATCGCCGCCACGAGTTCGGCTTCGTAGTGGTAGTTCTGCGTTTGCGCCGGATACGGCAGTTCGAGCGTTTCGCCGTAGGCGACCGGCACGATGGCGTTATCGGGCTTGCAGAAGAAGAAGGGCGGCTCGCGGTCCGGGTCGAAGCCCATTTCGCGCGCATGCGCGGCGTAATTGCGGCCCACGCAGTACACGCGGCGCACGGCGAACTGATCGGTCGAGCCGGCGACGGCAAGGGCGACGGGCGCCTCGGGCTGGAAAACGAATGCCATGATAGTTGCTCTTTGAGAGAGTGAACAGATTGATATGGATGCCGAAGCAAGTTGCGAGCGCGTATCGAAGCGGACGCGCGCTCGCCGTCGAGGCGTTAGCCGATGCGTTCTTCGCGCAGCAGATTCAGCGCGGCGAGCACGGGGCGATCGGAGTAGCTGAAGAGCACCGCGTCGCTTTGCGCTTCGAGTTGCACCGGCACCCACGAGGGTGCGACGAGCACGTCGTGCGGGTCGAAGGTGAAGCGTTCCTCGCCGATGCGCACCGCGCCGCTGCCTTCCACCACGCAGTAGACGGTCGAATCGGTGCTGCGGTAGGTCTTGCCCTTGAAGCCCTTCGGCAGGAACTGCATGAAGGTCGCCATGGTGGGCATGGGCCAGCCGCCCGTGGCCGGATTCACGTAGCGCAGCTTGACGCCGTCCCAGTCGTCGAGTTCGCCACCGCGGTAGAGCGTGTCGAGCGCTTCGCGGCTGCGCGCATAGGGGTAGCTGAAGATCGGCGAGGTCGGATCGCTCACCGTATGGCGCACCGGCAGCATGTTGTGGCCGAAGCGCGCGAAACTATCGCCCTCGGGGCGCGCAATGGGCTGCGTGGCCTCGGGGTAGTTCTCGGCGAAGCCCGCGTCGAGATGCGCGATGAGCGGGATGTCCAGACCGTCAAGCCACACCACGGGCTCGCCGCCTTCCTCGACGGACGGGTTGCCGTGATCGTGCCAGGTCCACGAGGGCGTGATGATGAAGTCGCCGGGGTGCATGGTGGTGCGTTCGCCGTTCACGGCCGTCCACGCGCCCTTGCCTTCGACGATGAAGCGCAGCGCCGACTGCGTATGACGATGGCTCGGCGCGATCTCACCGGGAAGGATCAGCTGCAGGCCGGCATACAGATTGGGCGTGAGACTCGACTTGCCGGGCAGACCGGGATTTTCGAGCACGAGCACGCGCCGGATCGCCTCCTCGGCGCTGATGATCGAGCCCGCCTGCATGACGAGCTCGCGCAACTGTGCGTACTTCCAGATGGCGGGCAGGGCCTGCGGGCGCGGCGACTTCGGCACGAGGGCGTGCAGCGACTCCCAGAGCGGCGACATGCCGCTGCGCGCGATCTGCGCATAGTAGGCTTCGCGTTCGGGCGTGGTTGTGCTGGCTGACATGCTGGACATGCGAGTCTCCTTTATTCCTGTGTATTCGTTGGCACGGCGTTTGGCCTGCATTGCCGTTGAACGAATTTATAAGCCAGCGAGCCATATCCAGTAAAATCATGATTTCTTCTTGTCCATATGTTTTTGGGTATAGCTAAGTGGGGGACACATGGACTGGACACATCGCCTGCGTCTGCGGCACCTGCAGATGCTGCTTTCCGTGGCGCAGACCGGCAATCTGAGCCAGTCGGCCGAGGCGCTCAACACCACACAGCCGGCGTTGTCCAAGTGGCTCAAGGACCTCGAAGCCGACATCGGCCTGCCGCTCTTCGAGCGCCATGCGCGCGGCCTGCGGCCCACGCCCTATGGCGAGGCGCTGATCGAGCATGCGCGGCGCATCGAGGGCCATCTCGACAGCGCGCGCGACGACATGGATGCGCTGCGCGAGGGCGGCAGCGGGCTGATTTCGATCGGCACGTCGGGTGTTTCGGCGGCGGACACGGTGCCGCTCGCGGTCGCGCGGCTCGTCGAGGCCATGCCGCGCGCGCAGGTGCGCCTCGTCGAAAGCACGATGAACCTCATGATGCCGGCGCTCGTCCATGGGGAGCTCGATATCGTGGTGGGGCGCGCGGCCAATGCGCAGGTCGACCCGACGCTCGAAATGGAAACGCTCTATCGCGACCCGGTGAACTTCGTCGTGGGGCTCGGGCATCCGCTCGCGAAACGCCGCAAGCTGGACTGGCCCGATCTGTTCGAGTATGCGTGGATCGTCTGGCCGGCCGGCACGCCCATTCGGACGGCGCTCGAAACGGCGCTCGCCGCCGCGGGGCGCAGCATGCCGCGCCACACCGTGGAGTCGAATTCGTCGATGCTCAACGTGACGCTCCTGAACCAGACGCACCTGATCGGCGTGGCCTCGCATCGCGCGGCCGTGCGCTTCTCGCGGCTGAACGTGCTGCGCGTGCTCGCCATGCCGATGCCCCTCGGCAGTTCGGGCGGGGTGGCCATGTACTGGCGGCGCGACAGCGTGAGCCGCGCGGCGGTGGCGCTGGCGCTGGATTGTCTGCGCGAGAGTGCGAACCTGCCTGCGGAGGGCGCGGTCCTTCAATAGCGTTTCATGAATCCTATTCATGAAAGCATGCGCGATCCGGGCCTTTATCGAAAAGCGACTACGTATTTAAATCCCTACTTTGGCAATGAGCTCGAAGTGAGAGGATATGGACTATCGCAATCTGGGCCGCAGTGCGCTCAAGGTTTCCCCGCTGTGCCTCGGCGCGATGATGTTCGGCGGCGAGACCGACGAGGCCGCGTCGAAGCGCATCATCGACAAGGCCTTCGAACAGGGGATCAATTTCATCGATACGGCCGACGTGTATCACGCGGGCCGCTCGGAAGAAATCGTCGGCCGCGCAATCGCGGCGCAGCGCGACAGCTGGGTCGTGGCGACGAAATTCGGCTTCCCGTTCGCACAGGGGCCGAATGAGCAGGGGCAGTCGCGCAAGTGGATCTACCAGTCGGTGGAGGCGAGCCTGAAGCGCCTCGGGACCGACTATATCGACATCCTCTACTTTCACCGCGCGCTGCCCGACGAGCCGCTCGACGAAGCCGTGCGCGCCGTGGGCGATCTGATCCGCCAGGGCAAGGTGCGCTACTTCGGCGTGTCGAATTTCCGTGGCTGGCGCATTGCCGAGATCGTGCGCCTCGCGGAGCAGATGGGCATGGACCGGCCCGTGGCGAGCGAGCCGCTGTATAACATCGTCGATCGTACGGCCGAGGTCGAGCAGTTGCCCGCGGCCGCGCATTACGGGCTGGGCGTGGTGCCCTACAGTCCGCTCGCGCGCGGCGTGCTGACCGGCAAATACGCCGTCGATGCACCGCCGCCCGGCGACAGCCGCGCGGGCCGCGGCGACCGGCGCATCCACGAGACGGAGTGGCGCGCCGAGTCACTGCGCATTGCGAGCGAGATCGCGAATTACGCCGCGCAGCGCGGCACGACGCCTGTCGCGTTCGCGCTCGCATGGGTGCTCAGGAATCGTCACGTCAGTTCGACGATCGCCGGTCCGCGCACCGAAGCGCATTGGGACAGCTATATCGACGCGCTGAACCTCCAGCTCGGCCCCGACGACGAAACGTTCGTCGACAGCCTCGTGGCGCCGGGGCATGCCTCTACGCCGGGATATACGGATCCGGGCTATCCGGTCGAAGGGCGCAAGACAGGCGCGTGATCCGCAGCGGCAGGCGCTGCGCTACGCGCGATAGCGCAGCGCGTCGATCACGAGCGCGAGCGCGCGCGACGACTGTCGCCGGCTTGGGTAAAACGCGTGATAGCCCGGAAATACCGGGCACCAGTCCTTGAGCACGCTTTTCAGGCGGCCTGCGCGGATGAACGGCAACGCGGCGTTCTCGGGAACGAACGCGAGGCCGTGACCGTCCAGCGCGGCGTTGAGCATTTGCGGCATGGCGTTGAACGTGAGCTGGCCGTCCACGCGCACTTGCAGCGCATGCTCGTCTTTCTTGAGTTCCCACGCGTACAGGCCACCCGATGAAGTGAGCCGCAGCGTAATGCAATTGTGCTTGAGCAGATCCTGCGGCGCGCGCGGCGGCTTGTGCGCGGCAAAGTAATCGGGAGAACCGACGATTGCCATCTTGACGTCCGGCCCGATGCGCACCGCGATCATGTCTTTCTCGACCTGATCGCCGAGGCGCACGCCAATGTCGTAGCGATCGGCGACGATGTTGCGCAGGCCGTAGTCCACCGTGATCTCGACCTTGATGTCGGGGTAGTCGGCGAGGAGCGGGCGCAGCTTCGGCCAGATCACGGTGTCGATGGGATGGTCGATCGCTGTAATGCGGATGGTGCCTGCGGGCTTGTCGCGCAGTTCGGTGAGGGCGGCAAGCTCGGCGTCGATCTGCTCGAAGCGCGGCGAGAGCGCCTGAAAGAGCCGCTCGCCGGCTTCCGTGGTGGCGACGCTGCGCGTGGTGCGTGTGAGTAGACGCAGGCCGAGGCGCGTTTCGAGGCTGCGGATGGTGTGGCTCAGCGCCGACTGCGAGACGCCCAGCTGCGCGGCCGCGCGCGTGAAGCTGCGCTCGCGCGCGACGGCCAGGAACGCAAGGAGATCGCTGAAGTTTTCACGCGCCATGATGGGGTTCGCTGTGGGGGCGGGTGGAGCGAATCGTATCAAACGCGCGAACGAGTGTGCGCCTCGCCTCCTTCATGCACGATCGTCGCGGTGTGCTCCGGCAAATCCGCTTGCACGGCGCTTGCCGCGCGCGTCCGCCCCAGAAACACGAGAACCGCGATAGCGCAGCCAAGCGTCAGCGCAGCCAGTCCCATCAGCAGCACCGAAAACGCATCGGCATAGGCCGCACGCAGCGCGGACACTGGCAAGCCCGGCAGCCACGCCGCAGCCTGCGCGAGGTCGCCCGCCGCGAGTCTCGCCGACGTCTGCGCAAGCACGCCCGCATCGGCATGAACGTGGACCGCTGCGAGCAGCCGGGTTTGTGTGAGCGCGGCCAGCAGCGCGCTCACGCAGGCCAGCGCAATCCCTTCGCCCGCCACGCGCGTCGTGCTGAAGATGCCGGTGGCCATGCCTGCGCGCTCCTTTGGCACGACGCTCACGGAGAGGCCGTCCATCAAGCCCCAGGGCATGGCTGCGCCGGTGCCGATCGCGAGCATCGGCCCGATCGCGGACGCATTCGCACCGCCGCGCAACGCCAGCGCCAGCGCGTAAAGTCCCGCGGCGGCAATCGCCAGGCCCATGCCCGAGACCGCTGTAAATCCTACGCCGTGTTGATGGCGATGGATTTTTCGCCTCGGCCACTCACTTCCAGATGCTCTTCGATATGCAGAACGATCCCGCTCACGTCACGATCGACTGCGCGCATCTGCATGATTCGGCCATCGCCGCGCTCGAAGCGGTGCAGGGGCGCTACGAGCGCGCGGGCAAGCGGGTCGTGTTCGCGCATCTTTCGCCGCGTTGCAGCGGATTGCTGGCGCGGGCGGAGGTGGAGGTGCGGGTTTCCGCGTGATGTGCCGAAGGCGGGGATTCTCCGTCTTTTTTGTTTGCGCTGATGCGCCGCGGTGAAAGGCCCGCATTTCGCTGTCGGTGCACAAAAGATCCGAAAAAGGTGACGTATTCACGTCGGCGTTTCGGGGCGAGCCTCAGCCAACTCGCTCTTTGGCGACGCCAGCCAGAAGGTCGGCACGTCCGCTGCCCGGCGCTGCGCCAGTTCCCGTCAGTCGATTACGCTCTGTGATGTCGCGGGCAGTGGGCGTCGGGCGATCCTCTCCGCCTCCAGGCATTTGAGGCCGAACGCCTGCAAAACGATGGCCGCTGTGTCCTCGGCGAACTGTTCGGCTCTGGTCCGGAGGACGGGGCGCGCACGATTCGCCGGCCTGGGTGACCGTGACAGATCAAGCTCGGCAGCGACCCCGGCGAGCACAGTGCCAATCACGGAAATAACGCACATTAAGGCATCGGCCACCTTGAAGCGCTTTTCCGCAATTCCTGTCGCCGTATCTCTCAATAGCCGCTGACCAAGCCCCCTGCTGAGCGCGCGTGCGGACAGCCCTTCGCGTATCAGCAGTTGCCCCCAGACCGGCTCGCGGCACGCGCGCATGAGCGTATGGCGTACCGATACGGCGATCACTTCTGCCGGGTCGGAGAGTCCGCTGACAACGTGATCGAGCGTCTTTCCGAATTCGTCGAAAAGCCAGTCGCCGAGCGCAGCGAGGATCCCGTCCTTCGAGTCGAAGTGATTGTAGAAAGAGCCGAAACCCACGTCGGCGGCCTCGGTGATCTCGCTGATCGTAACGCCGTCCATTCCCTTTTGCGCCACCAGCACGAATGTAGCGTTGAGCAACCGGACACGCGTCTCGTGCTTGCGTCGCGTCCGACGAGGCGATCGCCCCGTCATCGGCGCGCGGCTCGCACCCTTGATCGTTGGCCGATGCCTCGCACTCAGGTTAGGGACATCTGGCATGTTGCCTCCCAATTCGCAGTTTCTTCATATTTTAGATGTACATCTCATAGTTGACAATGATATCAGTTATGGGTCTAATGTCATTCGCGCGGTGGGCATGACGGTGGCACCGCCTCTTCCGTCCGCGCAGATGACTTTTTCACCTGGATTTCATCACCTGCCTTTTGAACATCGTGAATCTTTCCGGACCCGTTGCGCCGAAACAGGCGCGCTCCTCGATTTCTTCCCTGTTCCGGCCGACGCACCGGTTGCCCGTCGTCATCGCGGCGTGCAGCGCGATCTTCCTTGGCGCATGCCATCAAGGCGAAGCCGTCGTGCCGGAGCCCAAGCCGGTGGTGGCACGCGTTGTTCATCCAGATGGACATGCGGCCGGCGCGTCATTGCCGGCGCAGGTGCAGGCACGCTATTCCACGCCTCTATCATTCCGCGTCGGCGGCAAGGTCATTGAACGGCGCGTGCGCATTGGCGACACGGTGAAGGCCGGACAGATCGTTGCGCTGCTCGATCCGACCGATCTGCAGAACAACCTGGTCAACGCGCGCGCGCAACTCGATGCGGCGGAGCATCGCCTCGTGTTTGCGAAGCAGCAGCTTGACCGCGACGAGGCACAGGCGCGCGCGAACCTCATCGCAACCGCGCAACTGGAGCAATCGCAGGATGCCTATGCTTCCGCACTCGCACAGCGAACCTCTGCTCTCGCGCAGATGGCGCTTGCGACGGATCATCTGCGCTACGCGACGCTAACGGCCGATCACGACGGCGTCATCACCTCGGAAGACGTCGATACCGGGCAGAACGTGCAGGCCACCCAGGCCGTGTACCACCTCGACTGGACGGGCGACGTCGACATCGTTTGTGACGTGCCGGAAAGCACGGTCGATGCGCTCAGTGTCGGCAAGAAGGCGCGCGTGTCGTTGTCGGCACTTCCCGGCAAGTCCTTCGATGCAACCGTGCGCGAGGTGTCCGCTGCCGCGGATCCCCAAAGCCGGACCTGGCGCGTAAAGCTGACCCTGACCGCACCGACTTCCGAAGTTCGTCTCGGCATGACGGCCAACGTGAGCTTTGCTGTCGCAACTGACGATGCCGCGGGCGAGCCATACACGCTGCCAGTGACAGCGCTTTTCCATCAGGGCGTGAGCCCGGCCGTATGGGTGGTTCGCAAAGGTAGCGACACGCTCGAACTGCGCCCCGTCACGATCGGGCGATACGACGAGCGCACGGTGTCGATCGCTTCAGGTTTGCACGATGGCGATCGCGTCGTGCTGCAAGGCGTGCATGCGGTGAGTTCGGGGTTGCACGTACAGGTGGTGCCTCCATTGAATCAGGAGGGCCCCACGACATGAACGCCCGCGACCATGAAAACACACGCAACAGCGCGCCCGTAGGTCCTACCGGCAAAGAAGCCGCCGACGCAACCGGCTTCAATCTCTCATCCTGGGCGCTGCGGCACCAGCAGCTCGTGATCTTCCTGATCGGGCTCGCCACACTTTTCGGTGTGGTCGGCTATACGCGCCTCGCGCAATCGGAAGACCCGCCGTTCACGTTCCGCACGATGGTCGTCAAGACCTACTGGCCGGGCGCGACCGCGCGCGAGGTGCAGGAGCAGATCACCGATCGCATCGGCCGTCAGTTGCAGGCCGCGCCCTTCGTCGACAACATCAAGAGCTACTCGCGGCCGGGCGAGTCGATGATTTTTTTCGCGATGAAGGATTCGGCGCCGGTCAAGGAAGTCCCGGAGACGTGGTACCAGGTCCGCAAGAAAGTCGGCGATATCGCGGCAACGCTTCCAAAGGGAACTGTCGGGCCGTTCTTCAACGACGAGTTTGGCGACGTCTACACGAACCTCTACGCGCTCGAAGGCGATGGTTTCTCTGCCGCACAACTGCACGACTACGCGGACAAGCTGCGTACGGTGCTGTTGCGCGTCCCTGGCGTTGCAAAGGTCGACTATTTCGGCGACCCCGATCAACACATCTTTGTCGAGATCTCGAATGCGCGGCTGACGAGTCTCTCGATTTCGCCGCAGGAACTCGCTCAGGCCATCGACGCGCAGAATACCGTCGCGCCGGTGGGCACCTTTACGACGGCAGATGATCGCGTGTTCGTGCGCCCAAGCGGCGCATTCAAGGACGAACAGGCGCTGGCGGACATGCTGATCACGGTTAACAAGCGGACGTTCCGCCTTGGCGATGTCGCGAGCATCAAACGCGGCTACGACGATCCGCCCGTCACGCAGATGCGTGTGGGTGGCCAGGCAGTGCTCGGCATCGGCATTACGATGCAAAAGGGCGGCGACGTGATCGACCTCGGCAAGGCGCTCGACGCGAAGACGGCCGAACTGCAGGCAACGCTACCAGCAGGGCTGAAGCTCGTGCCGGTTTCGAGCATGCCGCACGCCGTCAAGCACTCCGTGGACGAGTTCGTGCGCTCGGTCGGAGAGGCCGTGGCGATCGTGCTCGTCGTTAGCCTGGTGTCGCTCGGTCTGCGAACCGGCATGGTGGTCGTGATCACGATTCCGATCGTGCTTGCCGTGACAGCGCTGTGCATGCATCTGTTCGGCATCGGTCTGGATAAGGTGTCGCTCGGCACCCTGGTGCTTGCGTTGGGGCTGCTCGTCGACGACGCGATCATTGCCGTCGAAATGATGGCGGTGAAGCTGGAGCAGGGCTGGAGCCGGATGCGCGCGGCGGCGTTTGCCTATTCGAGTACCGCGTTTCCGATGCTGACCGGAACCCTGGTAACGGTCTCGGGCTTCCTGCCGATTGCGCTCGCAAAATCGAGTACGGGTGAGTACACCCGCTCGATCTTCGAGGTGTCGGCCATCGCACTGATCGTCTCGTGGTTCGCGGCGGTCGTGCTGGTGCCACTGCTCGGCTTTCATATGCTGCCCGAGCGCAAGGCTCATGCTGGTGCGGGCCACGGCGATGAGCACGAGGTGTACGACACGGGCTTCTACCGCCGCCTGTCGGGCTGGGTGTCATGGTGCATCGAGCGGCGCTGGGTCGTGCTCGGCGTCACCGGCGGCCTGTTCGCGCTTGCCATGATCGCGTTCACGCGCGTGCCACAGCAGTTTTTCCCGAACTCCGAGCGGCCGGAACTGCTGGTCGATCTGAGGCTGCCGGAAGGCGCGTCGTATCAGGCCACCCTGCGTGAAGCGCAGCGCCTCGAGAAAGTCCTGCACGGCAGGCCAGGCATCGATCATTACGTCGATTTCGTTGGCACCGGTGCGCCACGTTTCTATCTGCCACTCGACCAGCAATTGCAACAGCCGAACTTCGCGCAGTTCGTCATCACCGCGAAGGACGTCGAGACACGTGAGGAGCTGATGCACTGGCTCGACGCGAAACTGGAAATGGACTTCTCCGGCGAGCGCACGCGCGTCGCACGACTCGAGAACGGGCCGCCCGTCGGCTTCCCGATCAAGTTCCGCGTGAGCGGCGACGACATCGCAACGGTGCACTCGATCGCCGAGACGGTCGCGGAGCAGGTCCGTGCCGACCCGCGCACGCGCAACGTGCAGTTCGACTGGGATGAGCCGGCTGAGCGCTCGATCTCGTTTGAAATCGACCAGAACCGCGCGCGCCAGCTCGGCGTGACGTCGCAGGACGTGTCGAGCTTCCTCGCGATGACGCTGTCCGGGTACACGGTCACGCAGTATCGCGAGGGTGACAAGCTGATCGATGTCGATCTGCGTGCGCCGAAAAGCGAGCGCGTCGATCCTGCAAAGCTCACGAACCTCGCCGTTCCCACGCCGAACGGTCCGGTGCCGCTCGGCTCGCTCGGGCACGTGCGCGACACGCTCGAATACGGCGTGATCTGGGAACGCGATCGCCAGCCGACGATCACCGTGCAGGCTGACGTGCGCGGCGACGCGCAGGCGATCGACGTGACTCACAACATCGAGCACGCGCTTGCCGCTGCGCGCGCCAGATTACCGGTCGGCTATCGCATCGAGGTGGGCGGCGCGGTCGAGGAAAGTGTCAAGGGCCAGACGTCCATCAACGCGGAAATGCCACTGATGATCATCGCGGTGCTGACGCTTCTGATGATCCAGCTGAAGAACTTCGCGCGCACGTTCATCGTCGTGCTGACCGCGCCGCTGGGCCTGATTGGCGTGGTAGCGGCCCTGCTGCTTTTCGGCAAGCCGTTTGGCTTCGTCGCCTTGCTGGGCGTGATCGCGATGTTCGGCATCATCATGCGTAACTCCGTGATTCTGGTGGACCAGATCGATCAGGACATCGCCGCGGGGCACGCGCGCTTTGACGCCATCATCGGGGCGACCGCGCGGCGCTTCCGCCCGATCATGCTGACGGCCGCCGCCGCCGTGCTCGCACTGATTCCGCTGCTTCGCTCCGGATTCTTCGGACCGATGGCGACCGCGCTGATGGGCGGTATCACGGTTGCCACATTGCTGACGGTGTTCTTCCTGCCTGCACTCTATGCGACCTGCTTCAGGGTCCATCGTGACGAGCGCGGCGCGTCACAGGTCGTCGTCGAGCATACGGAGGGTTGATCATGAGCTTGACTTATAAGACATCCGTGGCTGCTGCGGCGGTGGCGCTCGCGATGACGGCGTGCTCGTTCGGGCCGAGCGGCGAGCCGCCGGCCATGCCGGCGCCCGAGCATTACGGTGCCGACGCGCAGCCAGCGAAGACGGTGTCCGCTGGTGGCGTTGCGCAGACATTCGAAATCGGCGCGACGCCTGGCCCGCAATGGTGGCGGCTTTACGGGTCCTCTGACCTGGATGCACTCGTTGACGAAGGATTGCACAACAGCCCGACGCTCGCGGCGACGCAGCGTACGCTCGCGTCCGCGCAAGAGGAATTGCGCGCGCAGGTCGGCGCATCGACGTTGCCGTCGATCGACGGCGCCGCGCAGGTCGAGCGCGCGCGTACCCCGGTGGTGCCGGGGCTTGGCCCCGAGCAGGTCCAGTACAACTTTTTTGCTGGACAGCTGTTTGCGCATTACACGTTCGACCTGTTCGGGCAGACGCGGTACATGAACTCCGCGAGCGCGGCCCGTGTGAATGTGCAGGCTTATGAGCTGGAGGCGTCGCGTCGCGCGCTTGCAGCGAACATCGTCGGCACCGCTATCAATGTGGCGGCGCTCGACCGACAGATCTCACTTACCGAACGGCTCGTTGCCGTGTCCAGGGACGCTGCGAACGAGGACCAGCAGCGCTGCGCGCTGGGCTCGGTCTCGCGCGCACAGGCGCTTGCGTCAAAACAGGACGCGGCTGCCATCGCGGCGACGTTGCCGGCGCTGCGTCAGCAACGCGCGTCCGCGATCCATGCACTGGCCGTGCTGATGGGCCGCACACCAGACAACGCGCCGCGCGTGCCGGACCTCGACAGCCTGTCTCTGCCTGAGCATGTGCCCGTCGCCGTGCCGTCGGACCTGCTGCGCTCGCGCCCAGACATCCGGGCCGCGGACGCTGCCGTCAAGGCGGCTGCCGCGGACGTGGGCGCCTCGACGGCCCAACTCTTTCCGAGCCTCTCGCTGACGGGCTCAATGGGCCGCGGCGGGTTCAGCTGGCCGATGTTGCTCTCCGGCGCGGGCGGACTGTGGGCCATCGGCGCCAGCCTGTCGCAGCCCATCTTTCATGGTGGCGCGCTGTTCGCGCAGCGCCGCGCATCGATCGACGCGTACGACGCCGCCGTACTGCACTACAAGGCGACCGTGCTGTCTGCGTTCCAGGACGTGGCGAATTCGCTCGCTGCACTGGACAACGACGCGCAGACATTGGCCTCGACGGACGAAGCCGCAGACGCCGCTCGCATGGCATTTGGCGATACCGCGTCACGCCATCTCCTGGGAGCCCTGCCTTCGGCTGCAACACATGCCAGCGAGTCGCGGTATCTCAACGCGCAAATCGCTGCCGCTCGCGCCGCAGGTCAGCGCATGAGCGATACGGCGGCGCTGTTCCAGTCGATGGGTGAATTGCCGGCCGCCCAGCAGACGGCAGCGATTACGCAATAAACACGCGTTTGTGATAACGGCCAGGGCTGCCTGGCCGAATCCCTCGCCGTCGTTTGTCAGTGAGTGAGTCAGTCAGGGTCACCCGACTGGACAGGCTGACGGCCGTCTGAAGGACATCGATCGTTCCCGCTGGGGCAAACGCCAGAAGCTGGCGCTGCACCAGCGGAGGCAACCGCATTTTCCGCTTGATTCTTCATGGAATATCAGAGACTGATTGTCTGCCACGAATGCGATCTTCTGTTTCGCAAACCTCGCAGTGTCAGGGGCTACCGCGCTACCTGTTCGCGCTGTGGCGCGAACCTGACAGCGCTACCTGGCGCCGGACGGTCGCTTGACTGGATCTGCGCTGTGACGCTCGCTGCGTTGATCACCTTTTGCATCGCGCAGTCTTTTCCCGTGATCGAACTGCACGCCAACGGCATGACGTCGGAGGCGACGCTGTTTGGCGCAGTGCATACGCTTTGGACGAGCAACATGCGTGTCGTCGCGACGGTGGTGTTCTGTGCGTCGATACTTTTTCCGTTGGTCGAACTGTTCGCACTGCTATATGTAATGGTGCCGCTTCGGCTCGGCAAGCTTGCGCCGCGGTTCGACGGGATGTTGCGCGTCGTGCAACTCGTCCGACCATGGGGCATGGTTGAAGTGTTCATGCTCGGCGTGCTGGTGACGATCGTAAAAATGGTCACCGTCGCCCAGGTGGTCCCCGGGCCTGGACTGTTCGCATGGGGCGCGCTCACCGTCATGCTGGGCATAGTCGCCTCGTTTGACCCGAGCGGGCTCTGGGCCGTCCGTGACGAAATCCCGCTTTCTCAAATGGCCCGGGTTCGCTGGTCACGAGTGAGTTCAGGCCGGGGGCGTTTCACGCGTCCAGTGCGAATGCGCAAGGCCGGTTCGTCGTCCGCCATCACGGCACAGCGTGCCGGACTTGTCGGCTGTCATGCCTGCGGTCTTGTTCAGACGCGTGTCGAAAGTCAGATCCACCAGCACTGCGCGCGATGCCAGCACATGCTGCATGAACGCCGGCCGGAAAGCCTGACACGGACGGTCAGCCTGCTTCTTGCCGCCGCGCTTGCCTATATTCCGGCGAACCTGCTGCCCATCATGCACGCGACGTCACTGGGCCATCAGGAAGACGACACCATCCTGGGTGGAGTCGCGTACTTCTGGACGTCTGGAGACTGGCCACTCGCCATCGTCATTTTTGTCGCCAGCGTTCTGGTGCCGATGCTCAAGCTGGTGGTTCTCACGCTACTCACGGTTGCCGCCCATCGAGGTTCCGGCTGGCGCACCCGCGAAAGGGCAGGTCTGTACCGGATTGTCGAGCGCATTGGCCGATGGTCGATGCTCGATGTCTTTGTCGTCGCCCTGACGGTAACGCTGGTGCATTTCGGCTCGTTTGCCGTCGTCACTGCGGGCCCCGCCGCGCTCGCTTTCGCCGCGGTGGTCATCCTCACCATGCTCGCGTCGCATCAGTTTGATCCTCGGCTTATCTGGGACAACGCAGATGCAGTATTGTCTCCCATCCCGACGTTGAGCGATGGAGCGCTGGCTGCTCCTCTCCACACACACCGGAATTCCTGAAACAGCTTTCGAACGATGCATCTTTCCAATCTATCCCCTCCTGAACTCAAGCCGCGCAAACGTTGGCTGCCATCCCTGATCTGGCTGGTGCCACTCATCTCCGCATTGATCGGTGTCGCGCTGGTGGCCAGGTCCATTGCCGACAAGGGACCCGTCGTAACCGTCACCTTCAATAGCGCAGAGGGCATGGAAGCCGGCAAGACGAAGGTCAAGTACAAGGACGTTGAAATCGGTACGGTACAAGCCATCAGGCTGTCCAGCGATTTGCGGCGCGTCCTCGTGAGCGTCCAGTTGGACAAGGACGCCGGGAAATTCGCGACGCAAGGCACGCGGTTCTGGGTGGTGCGCCCGCGCATCGGCGCCAATGGCATCTCGGGCCTCGGCACATTGCTCTCTGGCGCGTATATCGGCGTGGATATCGGACGCTCGACCATAAGCCAGACCGCGTTTCCGGGTCTCGAGAGCCCGCCCATTGTCACGACGGGACAGCCGGGGCATCAGTACACGCTACGAGGCGAGTCGCTGGGCTCGATCGATATCGGCGCACCCATCTTCTACCATCGTATCCAGGCCGGTCAGGTGGTCGGTTTCTCGCTCGATCCCGGCGGTGCTGGGGTCATCGTGAATGTCTTCGTCAATGCGCCGTTTGACCGTTACGTCAGTGCCAACACGCGGTGGTGGCACGCGAGCGGCGTCGATCTGCGTCTCGATTCGAGCGGTCTGAAGCTCAATACGCAGTCGCTGGCGACGGTCGTTGTTGGCGGCCTGGCGTTCCAGTCTCCGGCGGGGCAGGATGCCGGAGAGCCGGCTGCCGACAAGGCCGTGTTCCGACTTGCCGCGGACGAAGCCGACGCCATGCGCGAGCCAGACGGCCCGCCGCTCAACGTGGTGATGCGCTTCGATCAGTCGCTGCGCGGACTGTCCGTCGGGGCGCCCGTCGATCTGCGCGGGATCGTACTGGGACAGGTGACCGACATTGGCATTGAGTACAACGAAGCGCAAAAGAGCTTCAGTATGAAAGTGTCGATGGCACTTTATCCGGACCGGCTCAGCCGGCGCTCCAGTGACGCGCTACCCGCGCCGGACACGCCAGGCGGTCACGAATTGCTCGAGCACCTCGTGATGGAAGGCCTGCGCGGGCAGTTGCGGACCGGGAGCCTGATAACGGGCCAGCTGTACGTCGCCCTTGACATGTTCCCGAAGGCGCCTCGCGCGAGCGTCGATGTGCGTCGCAGACCCATCGAACTTCCGACAGTGCCGAATACGCTCGACGAACTCCAGGTGCAGGTGGCGGACATCGCCAGAAAACTGGACCAGGTGCCGTTCGACCGGATCGGCGCGAACCTGAATGGCGCACTGGAAAACGCCAACCGGCTGTTCGGGCACATGGACACGGAAGTCGTACCGCAAGCCCGTGACACGCTGGCTGCCGCCCAGAAGACATTCAGCACCGCGGAATCGACGCTGCGCGAAGCCGCGCCGATGCAGTCGGACGTTCAGGATGCGATGCAGCAGCTAACGCGCACGCTGCAGTCGCTCAATGCGCTCGCCGATTACCTGGAGCGTCATCCGCAGGCACTGCTGTTCGGCAAGAAGGGAGACACGCCATGAACCTGATGCAACCCGCCTCGTGGCGCGCGATGGCGCGGACCGTGAGCACCATTGGCCTGGCCGTCCTGACGGCGTGTGCTTCGCCGGCTACGCGCTATTACACGCTCGGAACGGATGCGCAACAGACGACGGCGAGCAGCAACGCAAGCCCTTCGTTGCGGATAGATATACGCCCGGTTCGGGTGCCGGCCGCCGTCGCGCGAAGCCAGCTCGTGGTGCAGGTCGACGCGACACAGGTCAAGGTGCTGGAGGACGATCGCTGGGCGTCGTCCCTGCCGGACGAGATCCGCTATGCGCTGATTGCGGGCGTGAGCCAGCAGGCCGGCGGGTCGGGCGCACAGGCGGTCATGCGCGATGAGGACAGCCCTGTGTACCAGGTTGCCGTCGACGTCCAGCGCTTCGAATCCTGGCCTGGCTCACATGTGCTGGCTGACGTCGTATGGACTGTGCGCACGTCGCCAGGCGCCGAAACATTGACCTGTCACAGCGTCGTGAGCGAGCCCGTAGCGGATGGATATCGGGCGATTGTGGTCGGCCATCGTCATGCGATAGGCGCCGTCGCCGGGCAAATAGCCGAGGTCGTGCGCGGCCTCGCTGCCAGGCCGACGGAAAGTCCGTTGAGGCCTGCGGGAGCGTCGCGCGCAGCGCAAAAGACGATGATCGCCTGCCCGCAATCCGGGGACCGCCCGCAAGCGGCAGCCAACGGGGCAGCCAACGGGGCAGCTGCGCGCTTCGAGTGGTAGCTGTTCGGCTGACCGATCTCAGTTTTCGTCGACAGCTTCGTCCACGACGGGCAGTGGGCGCGCGGCGATCTTTTCCGCCTCCGCGCGTTTAAGCCCGAGGGTCTGCAGCAACATCGCGGCCGTGCGCTCCGGAAAGTGCTCGCCGCTGAAGCCGAGCTCCTTCAGCACGCCCGCGGCGCTCGCGCCCGGCACAACGAAGTTCAGCTCGGCGGCGATGGCGCAGAGAACCGTTCCGCCCACGGCAAGAAAGCCGATAAAGGGGTCGGCAACGGCGAACCGCTTGGCCGCAATGCCACTGCCGATGTCGCGCAGCAGCCGCTGGCCGAGGCCGCGGCTCATCGCGCGGGCAGAAAAGCCCTCGCGGATCAGAAAACGTCCCCAGACAGGATCAGTGCGCGCGCGCAGAACCGTATGGCGCACGGAGACCGCGACCACTTCGGCGGGGTCGGAAATGCCCACCGAAAGGCGGTCAAGCATGTTCGCAAACTCTTCGAAAACGTTGTCGACGAGCGTCGCGTAGATCGCTTCCTTCGATTCGAAGTGGTTGTAGAACGAGCCGAAGCCCACGTCGGCGGCCTCGGTGATTTCGTTGATCGCCACGCCCTCCATGCCTTTTTCGGCCATCAGCCTCAGGGCGGCGTCGAGCAGACGGGCACGCGTCTCACGCTTGCGGCGTGCACCGCGCGGCTCCCGTTCTTCGACAAGGGGGGGCGGGGCGACGGGCGTTGCAACCGTGGCACGTTTGACTGCCCGGCGATTTGTCGTGGTCGTCATGGTGGATCCTGATCTGGTCATATTCCACAGTATAGATTCGAACGTCTATATTGACAAAACGATCAGTCATGAGTTTAATGTCATCAACGGCCTCGTAGACCGATCTAAATAGAACTGATGGAGTGACTGTGGAGACAGCAATCAGACATGGCGCCGCGCCAGGCGGCCCGCATCACGTTATCCCTCTGCCCATCCCGGCACCGGGACCCGCTATCCGCTGCGCGTCGGTGAAATGCCGCCCGTGGAACGCCGCGAGCGATCCCGCAGCAGGCGTTCCGCTCTATCACACCGCCGGCGCGGGATCTCTCGAATCTGCATCGGCCACCGCAACCGCCTGATTACGTTCCGCCATGAAACTGACTACTTCACAGCCGGCTCGTCACCCCCATCCGACGGCGAAGGCAACCGCATTGGCCTATCTGGTATTCGATCGGTCCGACCTCGAGCAAGCCGAACGTTTTCTCAATGACTTTGGGCTTCAAACCGTATCGCGGGACGAGGCGATGCTGCTTTTGCGCGGCACCGGGGCTTCGCATTTTTGTTATGTAGTGCGTAAGGCATCGAAAGCGCGGTTTGTCGGATTTGGCTTGCAGGTCGGCAGCCGGGCGGAGCTTGATGCACTCGCAAAGCTGCCTGACGCATCAGAGGTCGAACACGCTGCGCTGCCGGGCGGCGGCTACGTGGTGCGACTCACGGATCCATCCGGGTTCGCTATCGAAGCGGTATGGGGCCAAACACCAGCGTCAACCTTGCCACATCGGCTCCCGCTGCCCTTCAATTCCGTCGATGCCACCGTCCGGGTCAACGGTACGCAGCGACCGCCCGAAAATGCCCCGGAAGTCATCCGGCTCGGGCACGTCGTACTCGAACTCGCCGACTATCAGGAGACCTGTGCGTGGTACACGCGCCATTTCGGTTTTATCCCGAGCGACGTCCAGGTGCTTCCCGACGGGGCGCCGGCTGTCGCGTTCATGCGCCTGGATCTCGGCGACAGGCCGGCCGATCATCACACGCTCGCGCTTGCGCAGGGCTTTGTGGCGGCGTACAGCCACAGCGCGTTCGAGCTCATTGACGCGGACGCGGTCGGTATGGGGCAACGTGTACTGCGCGATAAGGGCTGGACGCACGCCTGGGGCATCGGCCGACATATCCTCGGCAGCCAGATTTTCGACTACTGGCAGGACCCGTGGGGCGACAAACACGAACACTACTGCGACGGCGACCTGTTCACCGCCAACGTGCCGACCGGCATTCATGCCGTAAGCCGCGAGGCGATGGCTCAATGGGGGCCAACCATGCCGCGCAGTTTCACGAAACCCAGGTTCACGTTCGAGAGCATGGTGGCGCTCGTCAGAAATCTGCGCCGCAGCCCTGACCTGACGCTGAGCAAGTTGCGGACGCTGGCAAAGC
Organism: Paraburkholderia sp. BR10937; assembly: GCF_040965695.1. Taxonomy (NCBI): domain Bacteria; kingdom Pseudomonadati; phylum Pseudomonadota; class Betaproteobacteria; order Burkholderiales; family Burkholderiaceae; genus Paraburkholderia; species Paraburkholderia sp. BR10937. The sequence continues at coordinate 38,878 of NZ_JBFRCL010000038.1, read as the reverse complement.
TTTTTGCCTGAACCACACCCTATTCACAGACTCCGGAGAATTCTGCAATGGCAATTCACGTCCTGCATTACCTTCATGATGGTCGCGCCCAGTGGGGTGTCGTCGCGGATGGCGTTATCACGCCGATTCCAGGTGAGTTCAGGTCGACAGGCGCGTTTATCGCGGCCAATCCGGTAGAGCGGCTTATGACGCTCAACGGAGCGTCGATTCCCGAAGCAGAAATACAGTGGCTGTCGCCTGTGACCACCGACCAGCAGTTCATATGTCAAGGCGCGAACTATCGCCAGCATATGATCGAGTCGGGCATGGACCCGGACGTGAAGAAATTCAACATGATCTTCACGAAGGCAACAAGCTGCATCGTTGCAGCCAACTCGGCCGTCGTGAAACCAGACGCGGTGCGCTTCCTCGACTATGAGATCGAGCTTGGGCTCGTCCTCAAACGCGATATCACGTCCCGTGAAGCGATCACCGACGAAAACCTGCATGAGTACATTGCTGGCGCGGTGATCGTCAACGACTACTCTGCGCGCGATATCCAGATTCCGCAGATGCAGTTCTACAAGGGCAAAAGCTACCGGACCTTTGGCCCTGTCGGTCCTTACCTTTGCCTGCTTGAGAAGCACGACATGCCAAAGCTGAAAGAGCTCGTGCTGACGCTGACCGTCAACGGAACTGTCCGCCAGAATGACACGACTGCTGGGCTCGTCTATGGCCCCGCAGAGACACTGTCGGAGCTTTCTGGCGTACAGGACCTGCGCACCGGGGACCTGCTCGCAACTGGCACGCCCTCCGGTTGTGCGCTGAGCATTCCGTCACCTGAGAAGCAACGCGCTGCAGCGCAGTTGCCAGAAGCGGAAAAATGGCGGCTCTTCCTGAAAATGCAGGAGGACAGGCCGCAGTACCTCCAGGTCGGGGACGTTGTCGAGGCACAGATCGTCAGCTACGACCGCTCCATCAATCTGGGCGTGCAACATAACCTCGTAGTCGAAGAGGCAGCATGAAAGACGCCGCGAACGCGCAGGACGCCCTTGCTGTTGAAGCACAGGGACAACGGGCTGATCTTCCGTCGAGTACCTACGAAATGATTCGCCGGGGCGCCGCCATCAATCCATCGGCGCCCGCGCTCTCTTTCTTCCTGACAGCCGACGACTATGCCAGCCCAGAGTGCTGGACGTACGGCGAACTGGTGCGCGATATTACGCGCACTGCCAACATGTTTTCGCGACTGGGCGTGCAAAAGGACACAGTCATTGCCTATTTGCTGCCGAATCTCCCGGAAACGCATTTCGTCATCTGGGGAGGAGAAGCAGCCGGAATTGTCTGCGCGATCAATCCGCTGCTTGAAAGCGATGCAATAGGCGAACTGCTCAATGCGTCGGGCGCCAGTGTACTCGTCACCCTCGCGCCATTTCCTGGGGCTGGGACTGAACTGTGGCAAAAAGTGCAGCCGGTGTTGCATTGCGTCCCCGCATTGCGGGATCTGGTGCTCGTCAACCTGGCCGACCGGATTCCTGGCGAAAAGGGATTTGCGTCACGGATGCTGCAGCGTGGTGAGAGCGCCAGGCTGCATGGCGAGGGTGGTATGCGAAGCGCGGTTCCAGCGCAGCTTCGGATCCATGATTTCGCCACGGCCCAATCGAGTGAGTCTGGGGTCGTGCTCAACGGCTCACGTCGGCTGAGCATCGATGATGTTTCATCCTGCTTCTGCACGGGCGGCACCACGGGACTACCGAAAATTGCGATGCGTCGGCATCACAACGAGGTGGCCAATGCGTGGAATGCGGGCCAATTCTTTGGCGAAGCCATTGGCCCCGGCAAGACAATACTTTGCGGGCTGCCACTTTTTCACGTCAACGCCGTGATGGTGACAGGACTGCTGGCGTTCTCGCGTGGCGCCCACGTCGTCCTCGGCACGCCACAAGGCTATCGGGGTGAGGGCGTTGTCAAGCGCTTCTGGGAAATAGTCGAGCATTACCGCATTAACTTCTTCAGCGCTGTTCCGACGCTCTATGGTTCGCTGCTGGAGGTTCCAGTTGGAGAGAACGATATCAGCTCGCTCGAGTATGGCCTGTGCGGCGCTGCGCCGATGCCAGTCGAGCTGTTTCGCAGTTTCGAGCTTCGTACAGGGATTCGAATCCTGGAAGGTTACGGTCTTACTGAAGGCGCCTGCGTTAGCAGCGTCAATCCTCCATTTGGAGAGCGCAGGGTGGGCTCGATCGGTCTGTGCCTGCCTGGCCAGGCAATGAAGGCCGTGGTGGTTGACGAAGCGGGACGGTATGTACGGGACTGCGCGGTGGATGAAGTCGGCCAATTGCTGATTTCCGGGCCAAATGTGTTTGTTGGCTATTCCAGGCCCGAGCAGGACAGCGGAATCTGGACTGACCTCGGCGACGGCGAACGTTGGCTCAATACTGGAGACTTGGGGCGCTGTGACGCCGACGGCTACTTCTGGCTCACCGGGCGGAAGAAGGAACTGATTATCCGGGGTGGACACAATATCGACCCTGTGGCAATCGAGGAAGCACTGCATCGTCATCCTGCAGTCCAGATTGCCGCCGCGGTGGGGCGTCCCGATATGCACGCGGGTGAGCTGCCTGTCGTCTATGTCCAGCTCAAGCCTGGCGTCGCCGCAACCGAAGCGGAACTTGCCGGGTTCCTGCGTAATGGAATCAACGAGCGCGCTGCGTTTCCGAAGGGCATACGGGTTGTCGATGCGATGCCGCTGACGGCCGTTGGCAAGATATTCAAGCCGGCGCTGAAGCGACGAGAAGTGGCAGACGCGTTACAGTCGGCGCTCATCGAGGCTGGTGTCAGTAACGCAACCGTTAGCATTACGGATGACATGTCACGAGGGATTGCAGTTCACGTCGATCTCCCCGGTGCTGAATCGGAAGAGTTGGCGCGCACTACGCTAGGGCGTTTTCCTTTCTCCTTTTCGCTGTCTGTGTCGGCAGGTCTGGCATGCGACGGAAAGGGGGGGCTGAGATAGAAGCGCGCTAAATGCGCGTTCACGCGTAAGCGACGCGAGGCTGGGCGGCTTTCGTTTTGGATCGGAAGGCAGCGCGAAGGAGGGAGTATGGATGCGGTCAGCGGTTAGCAACATTTAACTTAGCATAACTACATAAAACCGGTAAGAGACGACTGGCTGTGATCAAAACAGACGGATGCCGGCACAACGTGGTCCCGTGCGCTGAGCGGAACGCTTGTGCGGGCACTAACGTCCCGGCGTAAGAGACAGGAGAAGACACGTGAGAAATTGCGGGAGAACGATTCGTTCCGCCGGTCTGGCGGTGTGTATCTGCTCGGCTGTGCTTGCCGTTACTGCAAACGCCCAGACCGCTGGGAGTTTCACCGTGGCAACAGGGTGGCTTCACGTCGCGCCGCAAAGCAGCGCAACGCCGCTCACCATAGAAAGCGTGGGCGGCATGACGGTGAATCAGCAGCTACCGGGTTCCGGGGCCCACGCGACGCCCACGGATACGATGGGGATCACGACCGAGTACTACGTCACCGATCACATTGGCGTTGCAACATTGATCGGGCTCCCGCTGACAGTGAATCTGGATGGTGATGGCGCGCTTGCGAAGTATGGCACCCTGGGCTCGACGCGGCCGATGCCGCCCGCTATCGTTCTTCGATACCACCTGCTCGACGCCCAATCGAAATTCCGTCCGTTCGTCGGGGTAGGCGTGAACTACACCTGGTTCACACAGGTTCGCACGACCAATAGTCAGTTTGTCGCTGACAGCCTCGGTCCTGGCGGGTCTGCGCACGCGTCACTCAGTTCGTCATGGAACCCGGTATTCGAACTCGGGGCGTACTACGCGATTACGAACCACTGGTCCGTCGGAGCCAGTGTCGGTTACGTTCCCGTAAAAACTCACCTGACACTGGACGGGACGACCGCGAACGGGACGCAAATCGTTTCCCGATCAACGATCCGGATCAATCCCGTCAATGTCTTCCTGAATGTCGCCTACACGTTCTAGCACACACGAGCGACGTCCCGCGCGGACGCCTGAGAGGGTGGCAGAGTTTCACCATTAGAGATTTCAATGCACAACACAGAGGTCGAAAGCGACCCTTCGGTTCAAGCAGTTGACGCGTGTCTGGACGTAGCGACGGTCAGGCATGCGTTCGTTTTTTCTCCTTGCAGCGATGCCTCATTCCGGATGAAACGATGAAGCGACAAGTACTCAAATCGATTCTGTTTGCGCTGCCGAAGGTACTCGCTCTGACGGCGCGCCGCTTCCCCGACTATCGTGATCGCCTCAAGGAGCGAGATCTGGTTGCCTGGATCGGGCTGATGGATCGGAGCCTCGGTCGCGTCATCGAGATCAGGAACGGTCGCATCCGGTCGCGAGCATGCTCGTATCGGGATGCGGACGTGAGCATGCTGTTCAAGGACGTCGCCACGGCCCTCAAGTTCCTTTCTCCGCGCCAGGACCATGCCGACATCATTCATGCGGCGAAGAACTTCAAGGTCGTGACGGAGGGCGACGATGAACTGCTGGTTTGGTTCATGCAGACGCTCAGCATGATGCAAACCATCGGTCTGCCAATGGGCACGCCAATGCGAGACGGCACGCGTCGGTACACCACCTGTACGAACGGCGGCCCGTTGTTCGTCTACGTCAAGGAGGATCGCATCGTTCGGGTGACGCCTGTCGATCTGGACGACAAGGATGCTGCCAGTTGGGAGATAGAGGCACGCGGGCGCAGCTTCAGCCCGCCACGGCGAGGCCTCGTTGCACCGCACGCGCTGGCGATCAAGTCGCTTGTCTATTCGGATAAGCGCATTCTTCGTCCATTGAAGCGGGTCGATTTCGATCCCGACGGGGAACGCAATCCGCAGAACCGCGGCAAGTCGGGCTATGTGCCCATTAGCTGGGATGAGGCCCTTGACATCGTCACAAAGGAAATTAACCGGCAAAAGCGCGTTCACGGTCCCGGTTCGATTACGTTCCCGATGTCGTCCCATCACCAGTGGGGCAATGTCGGCTACTACCTGAGCGCGCTAACGCGCTTTGCCAACCTGATTGGCTTCACCCGGGTGGCTGCGAACCCGGATAGCTGGGAAGGATGGTACTGGGGCGCGATGCATCACTTTGGCAATTCGATGCGCGTGGGCGTGCCTTCAGGCTATGGCGGCATCGAAGACTGCCTGAGGGAGGCGGAAATGATTGTCTTCTGGTCGTGCGACCCGGAAAGCACCAACGGAGCGTACGCGGGATTCGAGGGCACGCCGCGGCGTTTATGGGCCAAGGAACTGGGTATCGAGTTTGTTCACATCGATCCGCACTGCAATCCGACTGCGCAGTTGCTGGGTGGGCGCTGGATTCCCGTGCGTCCGCAAACCGACGCGGCCCTCGCGACTGCCATCATGCACGTCTGGGTCGTGGAGGGTCTGTACGACGAGGATTACGTTGCCACGCGCACGACCGGCTTCGATGAGTGGCGCGCCTATCTGTTGGGGGAATCCGATGGGGTCCCGAAGACTCCCGAATGGCAGCAGAGCGAGACTGGCGTGCCAGCGAAAGATGTGCGGGCGCTCGCGCGCCTGTGGGGCAGGAAGAAGGTCTATCTCGCGGTCGGTATGACAGGTGCGGGGTTCGGCGGCGCAGGACGCGGCGCGACCGGGGCGCAGTGGGCGCGCTGCATGATCATGATGATGGCGATGCAGGGATGGGGCAAACCAGGCGTCAATTTCGGATGTCTGGAGCTCGGCGCTCCGCACGACCTGCACTTCTATTTCCCGGGCTACGCGGACGGCGGCATGTCCGGTGATCTCGCGTGGACCGCCAATGCGGTGAACAACTATCAGCGAATGCCGCACATTCTGACCATGAATCCCGTCAAGCAGATGGTTCCGCGGCAGCAGCTACCCGACGCCATCATCAACGGTCACGCGACGGGATACCTGTGGGACGGTATGTCTCAGGAAGCACAGTTCGCGCCGTTTACGTATCCAATGCCCGGTTATTCGCCGATCCACATGATTTATCGCTATGGCGGATCTGCATTCAGCACGGTCACGAAATCCGGACGCTGGGCCGACGCCTACCGGCACCCCAGCATCGAGTTCGTGGTCAACCAGTCGATCTGGATGGAGGGCGAGGCGCAGTTCGCCGATATCATTCTGCCGGCGTGCACGTCCCTCGAGCGATGGGATATTGGCGAATGGTCGAATTCGGGCGGGTATGCGCATCACGGCTTCAACACGGTCAATCACCGCATGGTGATGATGCAACACAGATGCATCGAACCGCTGGGCGAGTCCCGCTCCGACTATGACATCTTCACAGCGATTCTGAGCCGTCTCGGGCTCGGCGGCGTGTTCACCGAAGGATGCGGCGAACTCGACTGGGTCAAGAGGGTGTTCGAATCGTCGGATCTGCCGGATCACATTTCATGGCGCAACTTCTGCCGCAAAGGCTATTTCGTCGTCCCGTCCGAAAAGCCTGAACTGCGCCACCCGGTGGACATGCGCTGGTTCGCGGAAGGTCGTCGCAAGGATCTGCCGGAACCGCATCCGATGCCCTCGCAATACGCCGAAAAGTTCGGCATGGGGTTGCAGACGCCTAGCGGCAAGCTCGAATTCGTGCCGGAGTTGCTGAAGCGGCACACCGCCGACAACCCCGAGCGGCCGCCGCTGAACCTGTATATCCCGTCCTGGGAAGGGCTGCACAGCGAACTGGCCCAGCGCTATCCGCTGCAACTGATTGCGACTCATAGCCGGTACAGCTTCCACACGCATTGCGACGGCAAGAATTCCTCGGTCAACAGCGTTGAAGATCATCGCGCGTTGATCGGCGGGCATCGCTTCTGGCTGCTGCGCCTCGGCCCCGCTGACGCGGCGGCCCGGGGCATTGTCCATCGCGATCTCGTCAAGGTCTACAACGACCGCGGCGCGGTTATCTGTGCCGCTGACGTGTCGCCTCTGGTGGCCGTCGGCGTCGTCAAGTCATACGAGGCGAGCGCTGAATTCCAGCTCATCGACATCGCCGGTGAGCGTGTCGAGATCGGCGGCTGCATGAACATGCTGACGCCTGACCGGCCCCAGACGGCTGGGACAAGCAGCATGAGCCCGAACTCATGCCTCGTGCAGGTTGAAAAGTGGAAAGCCGCCGACGCGTTCATGCTCGGCCGCGCAGCGTGAGGAACACACGATGAGCAAGTGGAATCTGGTTATCAACGTCGGGCAATGCGAGAACTGCCAGAACTGCGTGATCGCTGCGCGAGACGAGCACGTGGGCAACGACTTTCCCGGGTACGCGGCACCCGCGGCGGTCGATGCCGAAAGCCCCATCCGCATCCTGCGCCGGGTCCAGGGCGACTCGCACATGGTCGAGACGACGTACCTGCCGGTCATGTGCAATCACTGTGACGACGCGCCATGCATGCGAGTGGGCGGCGATGCCATCCGCAAACGCGCCGACGGTATCGTCATCATCGATCCAGAGAAGGCCAGGGGCAGAAACGACATCGTGAAAGCCTGTCCGTACAAGGCGATCGTCTGGAACGAGGCACTGCAACTGCCACAGACCTGGATCTTCGACGCGCACCTGCTGGACCAGGGTTGGCAACAGCCGCGATGCGCGCAGTCATGTCCTACCGGTGTTTTCGAATCCATCAGACTCGATGACGCTGCAATGGCATACAAGGCTCGACGCGAAGGGCTCAGGGTTCTGGAGCCCAAACTGAAGACAAAGCCCCGGGTATGGTATCGCGGCCTCGAACGCTGGGATACCTGCTTTATTGGCGGCAGCGTCAGCGCACGGGTGGGGCAGGTAGACGAGTGCGTGGCCTCGGCCGCAGTCGCGTTGTATACGGGCGGCCAGAAGGTCGCCGATACCGTCACGGACGCGTTTGGCGACTTCCGGTTCGCAGGACTGCGCAAGGACAGCGGGCACTGTCGAATCGAGGTACACCATGACCTCGGCAATGCGTCGCGTGAATGTCAGCTGGGCGAAAGCGTCTATCTGGGCGAGATCGAACTCGCCAGGTCGACCAACGAAGTCGAGGCCGCCTGACGCCACTATAGGGAAACGTTGCTTGAGACGGCGCACGGATGGCGTCAGTACCGCCGGACGGATGATGTGCGAGCCGGCCGGTATGGGCAAGCGGTGCACCCACGCACGTGCTGGTGGATTGCATCGACTTCTCTTTCGCTCACGCCCTCAATTTTATTGTTGACTAAAGTATCAGAAGTGAGTGTAATAGACAAACAATCGAACGATCCGGACGTGTGTTAACTCATTGAGAACCCGCCGCTGGCGCGCGCCTTCGTTCCGGCGAACGCAGAACGCGTCGCACGCCAGGCGCTACATCATGAAGCACGAACGCTTGACACACGCACAAAGGAAGCAGCAGACCCGCGAGCGCATTTTTGACGCTGCAAGAGCCGTTTTCCTTGAGAAGGGCGTGGCCGCTACGAGCGTAGAGGACATTGCCGGGGCGGCGGGTTACACGCGCGGAGCCTTCTACTCGAATTTCCGCGGCAAACGGGATGTGCTGGCTGAGCTGTTGCAGCGCGATGCAGTTCTGGCCCGCGAGAACCTGCAGGCCGTCATTGAATTGGGCGGCACGCCCAAAGAGATGCTTGCTCGCGTGATCGCCTGCTACGGCAATGGGAAATTTGACAGCGATTGCTTCCCCCTTTGGCTCGAAGCGCAACTCCTCGCGCGTCAAGATGACTTGTTCGGGGCGCGTCTTGATGTATTGCGGCACGAGACGCTCTTCCATATCAGCAACCGCTTGCGGACGTTCGTGCATGATGCCGACAGGTTATGGTCAGGAGGCGCTGATGCACTAGCGGTCGCTCTGATGAGCCTGTCTGATGGACTTCAGTTCGTCAGAATGTGCAACACGCAGACGGTCAAAGGCCAGGCAATCCCATCATTGCTTGCCGAACTCGCTTCATACGTGTCGTGGCAAAGGCGGGAAGACGTCGGCCGCAGACCGAGCGCTATCGACCGGTGATCTTTACTCGAAGCCCGGCAAATAGTTGCGATCGAGAACTCGCAATGACCACGTTTTTATCGGATCTGTGGTTCGCGCTCCGTAGTCATCGGTCCGCCATTCAGACGTCACAAGACGATGTCCTCAGCGCGACTGGCAATGCCGTAACAGAGACACCTGGTTTATCTAAACGATGGAATATATCGAAAGTTTGCGCCTTTTCCGCACCATCGTCGAAGTCAAAAACTTTCGACGAGCTGGCGAAATGATGGGCCTGTCACCCTCGGTCGTTTCCCGTGCGATTGCGTCGTTGGAAGAGCGCCTTGGGGCGCGACTGTTTCACCGCTCGACCCGGCAATTTTCGTTGACGGAAGCCGCGGAGTGCTTCTACGACGGGTGTTGCCGCGTCCTCGACGATCTGGATTGCATGGAAGCGAGTGCCGCGGACCACGGTCGGCTGCCGACGGGAGTGTTGCGACTGGTTGCGCACACGACGGCCGCCCTGACGTGGCTGGCGCCGTTGATCGCGTCGTTCAGACGAAAACATGCAAATGTCACTCTCGATATCACGCTGACTGAGCGGCCAGTTGACCTGACGGCCGACGGGTACGATCTGGGTATCGTCCTGCCCTTCATGCTGGCGACAGATCTGGCGGTGACACGGCTTCTCCAGCGGTTACCGCTCGTCATCGTGACAACGGAAGCTTATCTTGGCAGGCATCCTCGACCACGGCATCCTGCGGATCTCGAGCAGCATGCGTTCGTGACGGTGCCGCCGTCAATGCACAAGCCGTCTGTCACGTTTCGGATAGGAGAGGAGAAGGTCGCCGTCCCGATCAACTACGAGATATCGTCGAACAATCCGATCTTTAACCGCGACGTCATTCTGGAGGGATTGGGCATCGGTTTGCTTCCCATCACGCTCGTGGAGGAAGACATCAAGTCGGGACGACTCATTCGACTGCTGGAAGACTTTGAGATCGCGGATACCGCGGCGGAGGTCCGGCTGGCGTATATAGGGCGCGCGATGTTGCCAGCGAAGGTTAGAGCGTTTATCGATCATGCCGCGGCTTTTTTCGAGGTTAGTGAAGGCAGTGCCACTCGCGCACAGGTCGTCCGGGAACACCAATGATGCAGCAGGCATTCAGAAAATTGATGTCTTGTTGACTGACATTTCTTTAGGCGGCGTGTCGTCGCTTTCGTCCATACGAGTCCGCTTGTTACGCACTTGGGCGTCGTCCAGGCATTCGGAAAACGAGCGGTGCCGGAGAGGATGTCTGGGGCGAGGCGCGTCCACACCAGACCTCGCGCTCTGTTCGACAGAGGGCTGAGACTTTTCTGCGCAATATTGACATAAAAATCAATATTGAATTTAATGTCATTGCTGGCATTTGTTCCTGGCAGACAAATTGGAGGGCAGGCGGCCGTCGCCCATTGAACACGATGAACGCAACACTCTTATCAGCTACAGCGGCATTGTTCGGTGCAGCTATCGGTGGCCTATCGTCTCTTGTTACTCAACGAACGCAGGCAAGGGCAGAGTGGCTCGCGCACGACCGCATCCGCCGGCAGGAGCTCTATAGAGAATTTATCGAGCAGGCATCGCAGTGCTATGTCCACGCGCTTCAGCACAAGGAGCCGGACGTTACCGCTCTCGTCAGTCTGTTCGCGAAGATAAGCCGCATGCGTGTCCAATCCTCTACCGAGGTTGCCATTGAAGCCGATCAGGTCGGGCGAAAGATTGTGGACACCTATGATGCCCCGGAGAAATCTTTCCTTGAACTGCGCGCAATGCTCGCAGATGGTTCGATCGACATTCTCAACCGATTCAGCGATCTTTGCCGCGACGAATTCGATTCGCTGCGGTCGGAGCAATTTTGAGTGAACCAATAGGCGTGAACAGCTCTGGCTTCCCGTCGACATTCGAGTAGAACGCGTCTCGAACAACTAGTGCGAAAGGTGCGGTTATGACGACAGATCGTCACAGGGCGGACAGGCGGTGGCTGATTGAGCATGATATGGAACTGGCGCGAAGTGCTTCCCACATCTCAAGCATGCTTCATGAAGAAAGCATGCAGGCGGCCATCAGGGAGACCCTTCTTCAGTTCGAGGCCGCACACGGACCTGAGGAGTTGAAAATATTCACGCGCGCACTCGCCAGGAAACTGGAGGAACGCGGAAACCTGAGAGCAGCCGAGGTACTTCTGGGGTTGGTAAAGCATGGCCCGTCGCCAGGGGCAACGCTTTAAACCTTCGCGTCGCTCGCGTTCGCGCAAGAGCGGATGGCTGTGCAACGTGCCCTTATCCGCATGTAAAGCAATGAATTTCGAGTTTTCGCGAGTTGTCCAACAGTTCTAACCGCGATTTTCGAGTGCGTGTAAAACGCGACTCATCGTAGCTGTACCTGAAAGCGTTTCGATTTATCAACGTAGCGCAATGGGAGGCGGCAACAATGGCAAAGCGAATTGCTTATGTAACAGGGGGCATGGGCGGAATCGGAACCGCAATATGTCAGCGGCTCCATGACGACGGATTTACCGTAGTCGCCGGCTGTGGGTCAAATTCGTTGCGTCGCGAGCGTTGGTTGACCGAGCAGGCTGCGCTTGGTTTTTCCTTCACAGCGTCGGAAGGCAACGTCGCGGACTGGGAGTCAACGGAGGTCGCTTTCGCCAAGGTAAAGAAGGAGATCGGCGACATTGATGTGCTGGTGAACAACGCGGGCATTACGCGAGACGGCGTGTTTCGCAAGATGTCGCGCGAGAACTGGAACGAAGTCATTGCCACGAATCTGACCAGCCTTTTCAATGTGACCAAGCAGGTCATCGACGGGATGGTCGGCAAGGGGTGGGGCCGCATCATCAACATCTCCTCGGTGAATGGACAAAAAGGACAGTTCGGCCAGACCAACTACTCGACCGCGAAGGCAGGCATTCATGGTTTTACGATGGCGCTTGCCCAGGAAGTCGCAACAAAGGGCATCACGGTGAATACGGTTTCCCCCGGGTACATTGGGACGGATATGGTTCGGGCTGTTCGTCCCGAAGTGCTCGATGCCATCGTTCAGAGCATTCCAGTCAGGCGCCTCGGAGAAGCCAACGAGGTCGCCTCAATTGTCTCGTGGCTCGCCAGCGACGAAGCAGCGTTTTCGACCGGAGCAGACTTCTCGCTAAATGGTGGCCTTCACATGGGGTGACGAACTCAACCGAAGTCAATTGGCTTTCTCGCTGATAACAGTGTGGCGGCGCCATTTGGGTGACCGCTAGATGAAGTGGAGAGTGGGGCCGACGCTCTCTCTCCGCCGTGTAACTGGTCGTCGGACCAGCCGACGACCACGGTCACCTGTCCAGCGTGAGCACGGGCTTCGACAACAATCTGCCCCGAACCATTGCGAACGGCGTTTGTCAGCAGATTGCTGTACAAAAGCGAGTGCCCTCATACCGGCTGAAGACATGCCCTCGTCGTGTAGCAGCACTTCGCTGGAATTCAATATCGCGCCAAGCGGTGACTGGAGGTCGCGTGCAAGTACGCCAACCTATGAATGCACTCGACTCAGACCGTCTCCGCGATGAGCGACTGGCCATGCAGGCGGAAGCTGACCTGCTTGCCGGTGGGCGCGATGCCGAACAGCTCGCCCTGATGCGTGCCGCTGATCTCGGCACGCACCGCGATCCGCCCTGGCACCTGGATCAGGTCATGGATAACGATGCGGACATCCGGGAAGGCCTGGCACGCGCCGCACTGGAAAAGGCGGCCACTGGCCATGCGCGTGGCAAGGTCCTCATTCGCACCTGCAATTGACCTCGGAGTCGCGCCCTGACAGATGCACGAAACCAGTGGTATTGGCGACGGGCGCAGGCCCGACCATCGGCGGGGCCAATGCATTGTCGCAAGCGCGCACGAGTCACCGGGTCTACGCCGGCGCGCGTAATGTTTGACAAAAGACTATGCGGGAATGAACATGCCGATGGCTGCGACGGCCATAACAGCAGTTGCCGTCCAGCCGCCGATTTTCAGGATCCCTGATATTGCAAACTCTCCCATCACGCGGTGACTGGTTCCCATCAAATTGACGACGATCATGACGGGTACGGCGGCAAGCCCGTTGACGACAGCGCTCCAGTAAAGCGCTTTCACCGGGTCGAGGTGGCAGAACGTAATCGCGACGCCGCCCAGGATGGCCACGACGATGACGGAATAGAACTCGCGCGCGAGCGTGAGGTGTAAAGACAGGCTATTGCGCCACCGGAGCGCGCCCGCCGCGCCATAGGCCGCCGAACCGGCCAGCACGGGCAGCGCGAGCAGCCCGGTTCCCAGGATGCCGGCGGCGAACACTAACGCGGTGAAACGCCCGGCAATGGGGGCAAGCGCCTTCGCTGCATCCGCCGACGTCTGGATGCTGATATTGTGCGCGTGCAGCGTTGCGGCCGCGGTCAACATGATGAAAAACCCCACCCCGTTCGAGACGCCCATGCCGATCCAGGTATCGGCGGTGATCCTGTCGAGCTGCCGGTATGCACGGAATGACGAGACCCAGCGTAACGGATGTTCGCCGGGCTTCGAGCGAAGTTCCTCGACTTCCTGCGAAGCTTGCCAAAAGAACAGGTAAGGGCTGATCGTGGTTCCGAGGACGGCGACGACGGTGGTGAGATAGTCGCCAGACAGAGGCGCACGCGGGTGGACCAGGGAAAGCGCGACCTGCGACCAGTCGACCGGAACGACGAACGCCACTGCAACATACGCAAAGAGCACGACGGTCAGCCACTTCAGGAAGCGTGCGTAACTTTCGTAGGGAAGGCAGATCTGGAGGATGGCGGAAAACGCGCCCAGCGCGACCACGTAAAGTTGCTCAGGGCCACGCACCAGCAAACCGATGGCTGCGCCCATGGCCGCCAGGTCCGCGGCAATGTTGATCGTGTTGGCGACGGCGAGCAGCAGCACCAGAACGATCACGAGCCAGCGGGGACCAAAAGCTCGCATGTTGGAGGCGAGCCCTTTGCCAGTCACGCGTCCAATGCGGGCGCTGATCATCTGGATGGCGACCATCAACGGATAGGTCAGCAGAAGCGTCCATAGCAGCGCGAAGCCGAATTTCGCGCCAGCCTGGGAGTAGGTGCCAATTCCGCTCGGATCGTCATCCGCGCCGCCCGTTACGAGCCCGGGCCCGAGCCGCGACAGCCATGAGCGTTCCGTCCGATCGGTGACGGCGAGTTCGGGTTCAAGCTTTTCGTTGTCGGCCACGGCGGTCTTCCTGCAGCGCTCGGGACGAGCGTCGCGACGAAACCGCAAGTCTCGTGCCGCATGAGGCACACCAGTTGCATCTCGCTGTGTGACGCGTTGGACGTGCACCCGGCCTGATCAGGGGGCGACCCAGCCGTGGATCCAGCTGTCAGCGTGACGGACAAACAGCGCGCGCTGCTGGCAATATCTGCGCTTCGTTGGCGCTCCGAAGCAGTACGGTGCGCATTTCGGGGAACCATCAAGGCCGATCGTCGCGGCCTGCCTCGCCTTGAACGGCTGATCCGCTTCGCTTACCGCGGCAGCGAGGCAATCCCAGATTCGGGCATAAATCTGCTCGAGATTCATTGAGTTCATTCCTGGCAGGCTGACCATCACGTGACGAACGACCGGAATCAGAAGAGCACGCTCGATGCCCGGGAACGTGCCCTGCGGGGCAGCGTGCACTCCGCACGTCTATGCACTCTTCTCGATGAAAGCCGGCCTGAGCCTACGTTTTCGACGCGAGCATGCCAATCGAAGCGAACTCCCGGCGCACGCCTGGGCGGCGGACATTGGGCCGGGACTCGGCACCGTCGCAACGGACAATGACCCGGGCGGCATCCTGACGTATTCGCTGGCCGGCGCGCAGTATGGTTTCGATCTGCTCTGGGTGTGCGTTCTTTCGTACCCGTCGATGGTAGCGCTCCAGTTGATCGCGACGCGCGTGGCCGCCGTCACGGGCAAGGGCCTCACGGAGAACATGCGCGAGCACTACGCGCGCTGGATCTTCCTGATCGCTGTCGCACGCTTTCTGGGTGCGAATACCGTGAACATGGCTGCCGATATGCTGGCCATGGGCGAGGCCGCACGCTTGATGTTTCGCGGGCCGGTCGCGCCATTCATCGTCCTTTTTGCCGGCGCGTCAATCGCGCTTCAATGGTGGATCCCCTATGCGCGCTACGCTAACGTGCTCAAGTGGCTGGCGCTCTCGCTGTTCGCGTATGCTGGCGTGATGTTCACGACCGACGTGCCGTGGCGCGCCGTGGCGTGGCATGCCCTGGTGCCCGGTTTCACCTGGTCCGAAGACTACTTCGGGATGCTGCTTGCGGTGCTTGGCACCACGGTCAGCCCCTACCTGCTGTTCTCGCAAGCGGAACAGGAAGTCGAAGAGCGAACGCGCGCGGCGGAAAGCCGCGAAAGCCGCAATGAAGACCCACCGCGGCTACAAAAGATGCGACGCGATACGCTCGTGCGCACGCTGTTTTCCAACGCCTGCGGGACGTTTGTCCTCGTCGCGGCTGCCGTTACGCTCCACGCCGCGCACCAGCCGGTCAGCAGCGCCCAGGCCGCCGCGCTTGCGATCGCTCCGGTCGCGCATGGATACGCGTCGCCCTTGCTCGGCCTCGCGCTCCTCGGCACCGCGCTGCTTGCGCTCCCGCCCCTGGCGGGTTCGGCGGCGCACGCTGCCGCCAGTTCGTTCGGCTGGCCGCAGGGTGAGCAGCGAGACCGCCGCATCGCCGGCGTCCTCGTTGCGCTCATGGTGGTGAGTGTCGCCATTGCGTTGCTGTTCCATGCTTCCGGGGTCGATCCGGTCAAGGCCTGCTATTGGAGTGCCTTGGCCAACGGCATGACGGTCGCGCCGGTCCTCATCCTGCTCTTGCTGTTGAGCCGGCGCCGTGAGGCCGTGGGTGAGATGAAGGCGCACGCGATCACTCGCGCATTGTGCTGGCTGGCCACACTCGCCACGGGCGCGGCGCTGACAGTGCATACCGTTTTGCAGTTCACATGAGGGCCCACGAATGGCGAAGGCTCGCCCAATCAAAATCCCAGCATTTCGCGCGCTGCGTCGACGGACCAGGGCCTGCGCATGCGTTCGCTCATGAGCGCCATCTCGCGATCGTAGCCGCAGGCGAGCGCGGCCCGAAGGCGGCCGGACTCAGCGTAGAGGACTCCAAAGCGATCGTCCCCGGCACGGCCCGACATCACCAGCTCGTTCCAATGTCCGGCATGTCCCAGATAGTCGACGCGCTTGTCGTAGTGCTGGGTCCAGAAGAACGGCACGCCGTCGTAGCTTGCCGTCTGGCCCAGCATGTTGAGCGCCGCGATGCACCCTTGTTGCTGTGCAACGCGCCAGTGTTCGATGCGCGCAGCGTGTAGATGTTGCCAAGTTCGGCGCCCGGTATATCGGGTCGCTTTGCCATCGAGCCGCTCGCGATGAGCACGGCTTCGAAGGCCTGCACGCGGCCATCGGCTAGCGTGACCTGTCTCGTCTGGACGTCACAGTGTTTGACCGCGCTGTGGTCGACGCGCAAGCGCTTGTCGTGAGCCACGGGTTCGGGCAGGATCGGTGGGACCGCATCGGGCGTCATCTCGCCGGCGGGCACGAATTTGCTGAGACAGGTACGGTCGTAGGGCACTTGCGGCTCGGCGGCGAACATCGTCACCTCGCCAGCGAATTCGCTTTCCAGCAGCGTGGCGACGGCCGCTGCGCCCGCCGCGCCGCTGCCGATCACCGCGAAACGACGCGCGGACCTGGCGCGCGCGGAGGGTGTGCGAGGCGTGAAGGCACGCTGCGGGGTAAGTTCGACGAGGATCGTGTCCGCTTCGATACGCACGGGGTACGACGTCAGCCCCTCCAGCGCAGGTGGTTCGAGCCACGCGCCGCTTTCGCTCGAGAACACGCCCTTGTGCCATGGACACACGATGCGGCCTGCGCAAAGCGCACCCTGTTCGAGCGGCGCGCCCGCATGCGGGCAGTCCGCGCTGAATGCGCGGATGCGATCGCCGGTATTCACGAGCAGCACGGCGACACCTTCCAGCTCGACGCGCCGCATGGCCGTCGCGGGCACTGTTGCCACATCCATTGCCTTGATCCATCCAGCCATAGCGTGCTCCGGTCTCTCCTATGTGACCGCAAGCGCAATCGATGTGCCGGGGACGCGTGCGCCAATGCCGCGCCAGGAGCACTGACGGCCGCACAGACCACGGCACCCGCCGGTGGGCGCAGGCATCCGGCGTGCGCATGCAGTCTGGCGTTTGCTGCGCACGTCACGATCGGACTTCGGGTGGCATGACGCAAAGTCACGCCAATATCATGGAGTTCGAATGATCGGGGTCGTTATTCCTGCGCACAACGAAGCGCGCCTGATCGCCGTGTGTCTTGCCTCGGTGCGATGCGCCGCGTCGCATCCTGCGCTGCGAGGCGAAGCGGTTCGCCCGCTCGTGGTGCTCGACGCCTGCACGGATACCTCGGCTGCGATCGTCTCGGACTTCGGGTTCGAGGTGCTATGCAGAGAAGCCGGCAACGTCGGCGTCGCCCGCGCCGCCGGTGCGCAGGCTCTGCTTGCGTGCGGCGCCCGCTGGCTCGCCTTCACCGACGCCGACAGCCACGTCGCGCCCGACTGGCTTGCCGCCCAGCTCGCGCTTGCCGCGGACGCCGTGTGCGGGCCCGTGAGCGTGGACGACTGGAGTGCGCTGGCGCCTGGCGCCCGCGCGACCTGGGAGCGGCGCTACCGCGACGCGGACGGGCATCGCCACATTCATGGCGCAAACCTGGGCGTCGCGGCGCATGCGTATTTGCGCGCTGGAGGTTTTCCTCCGCTTGCCTGCCGCGAAGACGTCGCGCTGGTCGACCTGCTGATCGCGACAGGCGCCACACTCGCGTGGAGCGCGGCGCCGCGCGTTGTGACGAGCGGGCGGCGCGACGCGCGTGCGCGCGGCGGCTTCGGCGACACGCTCGCCGCGTGGGCGGACGGGGTGGACGACAGCGCGCCTTCCGTTGCGCCTTGAGTCCCAGACGTCCCAGCGTGTCTTTACGCGCGTTCGCGGCGTGCGACGCTGAGCCGATCGCGGCTCCAGACATCGAGCAGGAAATCCGTGTCGTCGACCTGAACGACAGCATGCAGCGCGGCGTTTGCCGCCGCCTGCGCGAAGATGCCGTGCACCTGGACGCTTTGCAGCATCCACGTCTCGCCGCCGTGACGCCAGTGACAGCATGCCAGCGTGCCATCCGCGGCCAGCGAGGATGCGGCTAGCGTGGCGAGTGACGTGCAGTCGCCAGCGTTCAGGTAGTACGCGAATTCGCTCATCACAATCAAGTCGAACTGGCCGGCGGGCCAGTCGCGCGGCATGGCGAGCGCATGCACGTCCACGTTCGCGAACGCGACAAGGCGCGCCCGTGCCGCGGCGACGGCGCGAGGCGAGAAGTCCGCGCAAAGCAGATGCTCGCAACGCTGCGCCAGGTCGGCGGACAAGGCTCCGATCGCGCAACCCGGCTCGAACGCTTTGCGATAACGCTCGCGCGGCAGCGATGCGAGCAGCAGCGCGCGCTTGCGCTCCTCGTACCAGCTGTCGCGGTAGCGCCAGGGATCGGGGCTCGCGGCGAACTTGCTGTCGAAATAGCTGGCGAGCGATGCGGGGGGACGCTCCATCGTTATCCTTGCGATCACGGGCTCTAGAGCCGCCAGTCTTCGCCGGACTCGAGGATCGCGCCGGCGAGCGCGGCAAGATCGGCTTCCGCATGGCTCTGGCGCACGAAGACCGGCAGATCGGCGCTCACGCGCGCGAACCAGCGGTCGCGGCACAGCGGCGCCGCACCCATCGCGCGTGCGCAGGCACGCAGGGTACTGTCCACCGCGCTTTCCACGGCACAGCGCGCGCAAGGCATGCCGCATGGCGTGCGCGCGCGGCGCGGTGTCGATGGCGGCCGCGCACTCGCGCAGGCACGCGCGCGCGCCTGCGAGCGCCACGTCGGCAGCGCCCAGGTGCGCTCGCAAATAAGGATTGTCGCGACGCTGCGCGGCGTCGCGCAGTCTCGCCGCGAGCGCCGAAGCGGCACCGTACCAGCAGGCGGCGATACCCGCGCCGCCGTGCCAGAAGCCGGGGCGGCGCACGTACGCACCGGCGTCGCCCACGAGCGTGGCATGCGCGTCGGCAAAGTCGACTTCCACGCTTTGCGTGGCGTCCATGCCGACCGCTTCCCAGCCGCGCGCACTGACCGTCACGCCTGGCTGGTCGATGGGCAGGGCGGCGAGCCAGTCGCTCCCGTCTGCATCGACGCAGGTCACGAGCGCATGCGTCGCGAAGCGCGCGCCCGAGCACCATGCCTTGGTGCCCGCGAGTTTGACGTCCTTGCCATCGCGCGAAGCAAAGCTCAGTTCGTTGCCCGGCAAGCGAGCGGCCCAGACGGCCCAGACAGGCTGCGCGCGAAGGGAAGGGGCTTCGAAGCGCGCAGCCGGCGCGAGTTCGGCCAGGATCGCGCGGGCGTCGGCGTGCGCTTCATAAATCTTGACTAGCGAAAGGTCGTGCGCCGCTACCTCCGCGAGTAATTGCCAGCGCACGAGCGTGTTGCCCGCGCCTGGCATCGGCAGGGCAGGAAACGCCGCCGCGAGACGCGCAGTCGCGCCGGCGAGCGTCGTTGCGTCGAGCGGCATGGATTCGCTGGCCAGCAGGGCATCGAGCTCCGCCTGCCAGTGCGCAGGTAAATCGGACATGGTGGACTCCCGACCCCATGTGAGTTGCCAGAATTCCAGCAAGCGGCATGCCTTTGCGCTCCACCCTGGACGGGCAGGAAGCGTGTGCGGGCCCGCGAAAGCCGCGAGCCCGCTTCGCTCAGGCGCATGCCGGTCTTAAAGCTTCGGGCCACCCATCCCCGGAGGCTCGCTGCCGCTGCCCGGCGCGAGCGGATCGTCCTGCCAGTGCGCGCGTGCGCCGTAGTAGTCGTGCACCGTAGTGGCCCAGCCGATGTCGGCCATGGCAGGCCAATGGTCCTTGTCGAAGCCCGGCGCATCCTTCACGCGCTCGCCGGTCACGTTCAGCACGAAGCATTTCCGCGTGGTGTCGAGCGTGAGCGCGGCCCACGGTAGCGCGAGCAGCTTGTCGCCAATGCCGAGAAAGCCGCCGCTCGACATGACCGCGTAGGCGATCCGTCCGCGCTCGACATCGAGCATGATGTGCTTGATCTTGCCAAGCTCTTCGTTATCCGAACTGGAGACGCGGTCGCCTTCGAGTGTGCTCGCGGCCATGATGGATGGGCCTGGGCCGGCCGCGGTCTCACTGCCTTTACCGACGATACGCGCGCCGGTCTGCGGGGAATCGGGGTTCATCGCCATGATGGGCTCCTGAAAATGATCGAAGGTTGCGTGATGGATTCGCATCGCCTGCGCGCAGACGGTGCATCGATCGTTCCGCAACCGGCGCGCCCGGATCGGCACGCCGTGCCCGGGGGCCCAGCCGGAACGCCAATTGCGCTCGAGAGATGTTCGACGAGGCGCATCGGGAAGGAATCCACAAGCGCTGCAGGCTGTACGAATTGGGTGGCCACCGTGCCATATCGCCTGGATGCCCGTTGTGCGAGAAAAGGAGAGACGATGACGAATGCTTCGCCTCACGACATCAGCGACGGTGCGCCGCGGTTGATCGTGGTTTCGCCACATCTGGACGACGCGATACTCGGCTGCGCAGGTCTCATCGCGAGGTGCCCCGGTTCGATCGTTTGCACGGTGTTCGCGGGCGAGCCTGTCGCGCCGATGCATACGCAATGGGATGAAGCCAGCGGCTTTGCCGATGCGCACGAAGCCGTGCGTGCGCGCAAGCGGGAGGACGAGCGTGCGCTTGCGCTGTGCGGCGCTACGCCGTTGTGGCTAGATTTTCTGGATGGACAGTATGGTGCGACGCCGGACGTCGAAGACGTTGCGCACACGTTGGCCGGGCAGTTCGCGCGTTTTGGCGCCTGGCTGCCCGTGTGCCCGTTTGGCCTGTGGCATTCCGATCATCAACTCGTGGGCGCCGCGTGCCGTTTGCTGCTGCAAACGCAGCGTCTTACTCGCTATATCGCCTATGAGGACGCTATTTACCGCGCAATGCCCGGTGTGCTCGACGCCGGCTTCCAGCGCCTCGAAGCAGCGCGCTTGCTGGTGAGTCCGATGAGCGCGCAGGGGTTCGGCCGGTATCCGGCTCGGCGGCTCGCGGCGATCAAGCGGCGCGCGGTGGGAGCGTACCCGAGCCAGATGCGTGCATTCGGACCGTTTCCGCCGGATGTGGAACGCCCCGAACGTTACTGGCAGGTGGAGCGGCCCGCCGTCTGGATGAGCGGCGTGCCGCCCGTCACGGCAACGGTGGCGCCAGAGATGTAGCTGCCCTCGTGCGACAAGAGCAGTACATAAGCACCGGCTAGCTCCGCAGGTTGCCCTGTCCGCCCCTACATGCGTGATCTGCACGAACTTTGCGACGAAAAAAACGACGTCGCCACGGCGAGCCTGATCGAGAACTGGATCGACCAGACCGAAGAGCGCGTCTGGTTCCTGTTCGAGACGACGCGCCATACGTCCCTACGCTGAGAACACCGATTGCGAGCTTCATTCGCGTGACGGCGCTTCGCGAAAGCGCCAGCGCACGCCCTGCACGAAAGGATATCGACATGCGACCAGATACTGATACCTGCACGCGCGCCGCCGCGCAAACGCCTGAGGGCGACCGCCGTTCCACTGCGCGGCCCGCTGACACGAAGCAGGCTGAGCGCGAGGAGCGCGTAAAGCGCAAGCACGAAGCGTCGGAAAACGAGTTGCCATCCACGCAGGAGAAGAATCCTGTTCCGCCGGGAACGACGCAGGGAACGTCCTGACATGGGGGACTAACGACGCTGCACAAGCGGCATCTGAAAGTTGCGTCCAACGGGCAGCGCTTCAGGTTTCGCGGCGAGAGCGCGGCGCAGGGCTCGCGCTTGCAGGGATGATCCATGTTTTGCCGATGCTCGCCAATGCCAGGAACTGGCAAATGTTGATGCGCGGTGCGAGACGTCCAACGCTGTTGGGCGTCCTGCGCCTCGTCTGGATTCGGGAGTCCGTGAACGGTCCTGCTCCTCGCGTTTTTGTTCGTGCAGCGCATGAGTCCGTTCGCTCGCGTGACGAAACTGTTCAATCGCATCACGAGCGGCAAATTCCGTTCGCTCGTCGGCGAGTCGGTGCGCATCGATCAGTCGATCAGCGATCTCTGGCGTCAGCGCGGCATGATTATTCGTTATCTAGTCATCTGGCAGTCACTTCAATGCATCCGCAACCGCGCTGGAGCTCTGGCTCGCGCTCTATTTTCTCGGAGCGAAAGGAAGCTTTCTGCAGGCAATCGAAACAGCGAACTCCGGCGAAAGCGCTTCCGATCGTGAAGCGCAGTAGATGGACCGAAGCGCGCGCCACTTCCCCATTGCTTCACGGCGCCCGGGGCGCAATCGTGGCCTGCGATCTTCTCAGGTCTCGTATTTGAAGGACACGGATACACGGGTCCGATATTCAACGACCCTGCCGTTTTCGATCTTGATGTCGAGTTTGCAGACTTCGGCGATTCGCAGGTCACGCAACGACGCGGCTGCGGTTTCCACTGCATTTTTTGCGGCTTCCTCCCAGGAAGTCGTGCTCGTGCCGATAATCTCCGTCACCTTATAGACGCTGGAATCCGTGCTTTTGGTCATGGTCTTTCTCCACTTTGAGATGGGCGATGGACCGCCACGCGCATTCCGCGTGCCTCGCGGATACGCTGGCAGACACGCTCCATGGCCGCTGCACGGAAATCTGGCGCTCGCTTCGAGATCTCCTCCGGCAGCTTTCACCGGGCGGCAGAAGGAGGGCGGGCATGCGCTTTGCGCACGTAGCGCGCCGCAGTCAGTGCATCGAGACGGATACAGTGAGCCAGGCCGCCCGCGATCGGGAAATATCGCGTCAAACACCGAGCAGTCAGGAGCGCCTGATGGACGATGAGACCAAAGCCAAGCCGATCGTGCGCACTGGCGTTCCCGGGTTGGACGATGTCCTGGGGGGAGGGCTGACTCAGGGAAATCTTTTCCTTCTCGAAGGGAGCCCCGGCACCGGGAAAACGACCATCGCGCTGCGGTTTCTCCTTGAAGGGGGCGAGGCGGGCGATCAGGGCCTTTACATCACGCTGTCCGAAACAGCGCGGGAATTGCGCGACGGCGCCGCGTCGCACGGCTGGCAACTGGGCGATCGCGTCGCCGTGTTCGAGGTGGTGCCCCCGGAGAGCCTGCTCGATGCGGATCAGCAACAGAGTCTGCTGTATTCGTCCGATCTCGAGCTCGGCGAGACGACCCGCCTGATCTTTGACGCCTTCGAACGAGTTCGGCCGAGGCGGGTCGTCCTCGACAGCCTGTCGGAAATCCGTCTGCTCGCGCAGAACTCGCTGCGTTACCGCCGCCAGGTGCTCGCCATCAAGCATTACTTCTCGCGACAGGGAGCGACCGTCCTCTTGCTCGACGACCTGACTGCAGATGCCGCAGACAAAACCGTACACAGCGTTGCCCACGGCGTCATCAAGCTCGAAGAACTTGCCCCTGACTATGGAGCCGAGCGGCGCAGGTTGAGGATTTCCAAGTACCGGGGGCAGGCGTTCCGTGGTGGCTATCACGACTTCACCATCAAATGCGGAGGTGTTGCCGTGTTTCCCCGACTCGTTGCCGCGGAACATCGCGTCAGGTTTGCACGCGAGCAAATGACGAGCGGCGTGGCGGAACTCGATGCGCTTCTCTGCGGCGGCATCGAACAGGGCTCGAGCACTTTGGTGCTAGGACCAGCGGGCACTGGCAAAAGCATTTTTGTACTTCAGTTCATTTCAGCTGCGGTCGCCCGGGGCGAGAAGGCAGCGCTGTTCGTCTTCGACGAAGAACTTGGACTGCTCTTTGACCGGACCCGCGCGATGGGTTTCGACCTTGAAGCGATGCGCGACGCCGGACGGCTGCATGTGGAGCAGGTCGATGCCGCGGAACTCTCGCCTGGCGAGTTCGCCCAGCGCGTACGCACTTGCGTTGATCACTCCGAGGCCAAAACGGTGGCCATCGACAGCCTCAACGGTTACCAGGCTGCCATGCCGCAGGAGAACGCGCTCGTCCTTCATATCCACGAATTGCTGCAATACCTCAACAGGCAAGGCGCGACGACTTTCCTGACGGTAGCGCAGCATGGGCTCGTTGGCGACATGAAGGCACCCGTCGACGTCACGTATCTTGCCGACACGGTCATCCTGCTGCGGTATTTCGAGGCACTGGGAAGCGTGCGACGTGCGGTGTCGATCATCAAGAAGCGCACCGGTCGTCACGAAGAGACGATCCGGGAATTTCGCATTGGGCGATTCGGTCTGAACGTCGGGGCACCGCTCGACAGCTTCCAGGGCATCCTGCGCAGTGTACCCACGTTCGTGGGTAACACAGGGCCGCTCATGCCGACGGGCGCCGCTGGTAATGAAAGCACCTGAATTCAATCGCTGTCCCGCACTGGTTCTTACACCGATTGGGCGAGACGCTGTCGTTGCCACGGCTCTCCTGAAGGAGGCAGGCGCGCTGGCGTGCGTATGTCGCGATTTCGAGCAATTCGTCGCAAAGCTCGGTGAGGGAATTTGTTGCGCGATCGTGACCGACGAGGGGCTGCGAGGTGCCGACCTGAATTCACTCGAAAACTGGGTTTCGGCGCAGCCCACATGGTCCGACTTTCCGTTCATCATCCTTACGCAGCGCGGGGGCGCGCCGGATCGGGACCCCGAACTGGCCCGACTCGCGGCAACACTGGGAAACGCGACGTTCATCGAGCGCCCGTTTCATCCGCGGACGTTCATCAGCGCGGTTGGCACAGCGCTGCGTGGCCGGGCACGGCAATTCGACGCCCGTCTACGTATCGATGAACTGCGCGAAAGCGAGGCGCGCCTGCATACCGCACTGACGGCAGGGAAATTGGGCTCATGGGAGCTGGACCTGTCGACATTTGCACTCGTTGCCTCGCCTGCGTGTCACGCGATTTTCGGCCTTGCGTCAGGCGAGCCTTTCACGTACACCGATCTCATTGCCGGCATCAGCCGCGATGACAGGCCCCGCATAACCGACGCAATCAATCGCAGCCTCGCGACCGGCTGCGATTTCGCACTCGAACTCTGTACGATCTGGCCAGACGGGACGGTGCATTGGGCGGACCTGCGCGCGCGGCTGGTTCGAGACCGCACTCGAAAGATCGCGCGGCTCGTCGGGGTGACATCCGATATCACCATGCGCAAGGCGGCGGAAGACAGCCTGCAGCGGGTCAACGACATGCTCGAGGCAAGGGTTGCCCAGCGTACTGCGGAGCTTGAGCGTACCCACCAACTTGTGCTGGACGAGATCCGGCAGCGCGAGCGCGCAGAAGAGTTGCTGCGCCAGGTTCAGAAGATGGAAATGATCGGGCAGTTGACGGGCGGGGTTGCCCACGATTTCAACAACCTGCTGATGGCCATCATGGCCAATCTCGAACTGCTGCGCAAGCAGCCGCGGGAAGCCATTCGAGCAACGCGACTGATCGACGGCGCGCTTAGGGGAGCACAGCGTGGCGCCGCGCTTACGCAGCGGCTTCTGGCCTTCGCGCGGCAGCAGGATCTCAAGGTCGAGCCGACCCACCTCCCCACCGTGGTTCGTGGGATGACCGATCTCCTGGAGCGATCGATAGGGCCGCGAGTGGCGCTGGAGCTGAGTTTGCCGGAGGGCATTCCGCTTACCCTTGCCGATGGGAATCAGGTCGAACTCGCGCTCCTGAACCTGGTGGTCAACGCCCGCGACGCGATGCCGGAGGGAGGGGCGTTGTCGATAGCGGTCGATGACATACACACGTGTTGCGACAACGGACTGCCTGCGGGCGATTACGTACGCATCATCGTCACTGATACCGGGAAAGGCATGGATCCGGACACCCTCGCGAAAGCAACCGAGCCGTTCTTTACAACGAAAGAGCTCGGCAAGGGGACGGGGTTGGGTCTCTCAATGATTCACGGACTCGCGCTGCAACTGAACGGCGCCCTGCGCCTCGAAAGCGAGGCAGGACGAGGGACGCGGGTAGAGTTATGGCTACCCGTTACCTCGCGACGCGTCACACCCGATGACCTGCAGCACAATGCTGAACCGGAGGGCAGCGCAATCGATCCGATCCAGGCGAGCATTCTTCTCGTCGATGACGATGCCCTGATCGCAACGAGCACTGCGTATCTCCTTCAGGATATGGGACATGAGGTGATCGAAGCCGACTCGGGCGCAGGCGCACTCGAGATCCTGAAGGCGGGGCGGAAGATCGATCTCCTGCTCACCGATTATTCGATGCCACGGATGACGGGACTTGAGCTGGCGGTGGCCGCACGCGAGTTGCGCCCGGCACTCCCTGTGATCCTGGCCACCGGCTACGCAGAGCTTCCGCAGGGAACCGCTGTCGAAATCCAGAGACTTCGTAAACCGTATCAGCAACACCAGCTTGTCGCGGAAATAGCGAAGGCCCTTACCAAGGCCAGAGCCATCGGGTAGTGGTCCGACGCCCCGAATTGCGTGCGACTTGTGCGACGCCGACTGGCGCTAACAGCCACGCGGCCCTTTTTCCCCAAAACACGTTCTATCCGCTTTATCAACGCAGCTTCGGTCTTTCCGAACTGACGGTCACGCTCATCTACGCCACTTACGTGACCGGCAATCTCGTAGCGCTGGTCGCGTTTGGGCGCGTCTCCGATCAGGCAGGGCGGCGCGCCGTCAGCCTCATCGTGCTCGCCGTGGCGATCGTGAGTGCGCTGGCGTTCCTGTTCGCCGTGCACCCCGTCATGCTCTTTCTCGGGCGCGCACTAAGCGGGCTTGCAATCGGTGTTGGCGCAGCGAGCGCAACGGCATGGATCGCGGAGTTGTACGCCGCCGACGACAAGGCGAGCGCGAGCCGGCTCGCTGCGGCCGTCAATCTCGCGGGCCTCGCGGTCGGCGTGCTGATCGCGGGCCTCCTGGCACAGTTCGCGCCGTGGCCGTTGCGCCTGCCTTTCATCGTTTATCTGGCCGTGCTCGTGGTAACGGCAGCATCGACGGCGCTCGCCTGCGAAACGGTCGAATCGCCCACGCATTCGACCGCGCAGCTTTCGCTCAAGCCACGTGTCGGGGTGCCACGCGATCTGCGCTTCGCTTTCGTGGCGCCCGCCGTGACGGCTTTCGCTACCTTCGCGCTACTGGGCCTCTACGCTGCACTGCTGCCCAATCTGCTCGCCGGGAGCATGCGCATACACAGTCCTGCGCTGAGCGGCGCGGTGGTTGCCGAACTCTTCCTGGCCGGGGCGCTTACGGTCATCGCGACCCCCATGCTCGCGGCGCGGACCGCGATGTCGGCAGGGCTATGGTTTTTGCCGCCCAGCCTCGCCATCCTCCTGTGGGCGCAGATTGACGGCTCGCTCGCCTGGCTACTGGCGGCGACGGCGCTTTGCGGTGTTGCGAGCGCGTGGGGATTTCGCGGTAATCTCCAGGAGATCAACCGCATCGCTCCCCAGGACAAGCGCGCGGAATTGCTATCGGCCTATCTGCTGTGCTGCTACACCGGGAACTCGGTGCCTGCAGTCGGCGTTGCGCTGCTTGCGAGCGCGGTTGGCCATCTGTGGGCCAATGTGGTGTTCGCAGTCTTCTGTGCAGCGCTCGCGTGCGTCGCACTCGCGGTCGGCGCACGAGTGGCGCGCCGGTCGGCATGAGAGGAGCGGGCTGCGAATCAATCGCCGCAGACGCATGATCCGTGCGCAGAATCCAGAAGACACAACACTTGTGGATGAGATCCACCTAACTCAAGGCATGCTTATGCCCCGTCTCCTTGAACCAGAGATGACCCGGTCTCCCCGATGTTCGGTCACCGGGCGGCTACGCGGTACGGTGTTCCCTCGCAAAAAAAGCTTGACCTGGAGTGCACTCGAAGTCTCACCATTCAGAACGTCGATGAGGAGAAGCGCATGAAGATTGGCGAACTGGCCGCGCTCACGGGCCTTTCGGCCCACACGATTCGCTACTACGAACGCATCGGGCTGATTCCCTATGCGGTTCGCAACGAAACGGGCCAGCGTGCTTATGACCGCTCGGTGCTCGAATGGATCGAGTTTCTGGGCCGTCTGAAGACCACGGGCATGCCGATTCAGGGCATGTTGCGCTACGCGCAACTGCGTGCGGCGGGCAAGGCCACCGAGCGCGAGCGCGGCGAATTGCTGGCGGCGCATCGCGAAGCGGTGCGTGCGCAGGTGGCGGAACTCCAGGCGTGTCTTCTCGTCCTCGACAACAAGATCGAAGGTTATTCCCACGCCATGCAAAGGAACGAGAATGCACACCACGATGAATCAGCACAGCGACGCCCAGCAGGAAAGCCGCCTCGCAAGAGGCAAGCGCATGCTCTCGGCGATTGACGGCAGCGGCGGCGAGCACGTGATCGACTCGCTTGCCGACATCGCGCCGGATTTCGCGCAGTATCTGCTCGAATTTCCGTTCGGCGACATCTACGCGCGGCCGGGTCTCGACCTGCGCTCGCGCGAGATCGCCACCATCGCGGCGCTCACGGCGCTCGGCCACGCGCAGCCGCAGCTCAAGGTCCATATCGCGGCGGGCCTGAATGTGGGCCTCACGCGCGAGGAGATCGTCGAGACGATCATGCAGATGGCCGTCTATGCGGGCTTTCCGGCGGCGCTCAACGGCCTGTTCGCGGCGCGTGAGGTGTTTGCCCAAGGGGGTTGAGGTGTGCGCGGCATGCGTCGGCGCGATCCTCGATCGCGCTGACGAACTGCGCAATGACCCGAGCCACGTCGGCCGGCGCCTCCAGCGGCGACAAGTGTCCCGTTCCAGGCAGGATGTGCATCGCCGCGTGCGGGATGCGCGGCAGCAGTTCCGCCTGCAGCGTCGCCACGCGATCCACCTGGTCAAGCTCGCCTGAGATGACGATGGTCGGCACGTCGATGGACGCCACCGCGTCGGTGATGTCCTCGTGCATGGCCACGTTCGGCCACGCCGCCCTGGCGTGCGGCGCGGCCTTCAGGCTGTCCTCGATGACCTGCTCGCGGCGGGCGGCGTCGAGCGATTTTGCGGTCAGCACGTGATCGATGACGTATTCGATCGATGCGCGCGATTGATACGCGCCGGTCAACGTCGCGCGCTGCTCGTCCGACAGGATCATCGGCGAAGGCGGCGATGGCGCCACGAGCACGAGGCCTTCGAGCCCGCCCGGCCGACGCGATGCGATCAGTTGCGCGACCTTGCCACCCATCGAATGTCCGACCAGCACGTAGCGCTGCAGACCGAGCGCCTCGATGACGCCCTCGGCGTCGGCGGCGAGATCGGCGATGCGGTAGCCGCCAGTGGGTGCCTCGGAATCGCCCCAGCCGCGGTGATCGGTGGCCACGATCCGATACCGGTCGGACAGTTCGCTCGCGACGCCGTCCCAGGTGCGCGACGAGCCGCCGTAGTAATGCAGGCACACCAGCGCCAGCTCGCCGCTGCCTTGCTCCTTGACGTGAATCCGCGTGCCGTTCGACTCGATTTTCATTTCCAGGCTCCTTCCCGGTTGGGCGATGGATGCATGGTAGATTCAAGCCTTGTATTTGATAATTGCCGTTCCAGTGTGGTCAGTCGATAATCGGATGATCGAATTGGAGGATGCGATGGACCGACTGACGAGTCTCGGCGTATTTGTCGCCGCTGTAGAGGAGGGCAGCCTCGCCGCGGCGGCGCGTCGCTTCGGGCTGTCGGCCGCGATGGCCGGCAAGCACGTGAGCGCAATCGAGGCCGAACTGAATGCGCGGCTGCTCCAGCGAACGACGCGGCGCCTGAGCCTGACCGACGTCGGCCACACCTATTACGAGCGCTGCAAGCGGATTCTCGAAGCATTCGACGAAGCGAATCGGGAGGCAAGCGATTCGCAGGGCACGGCGCGCGGCGTGCTGCGCGTCGCCGCGCCGGTGACGTTCGGCGCGATGCATCTGGGCGGGGTCGTCGCGCGCTATCTGGAGGACCATCCGCACGTGAACGTGGAAGTGCTGCTCGGGGACCGCTACGTGGATCTCATCGATGCGGGCGTCGATGTCGCGATCCGGATCGGACGGCTGCAGGACCCTGGACTCGTGACGCGCCGGCTCGCGCCGTGCCGGATGGTCGTGTGTGCGTCGCCCGCGTATTTCGAGCGCCATGGCACGCCGCGCACCCCCGACGACTTGCGTCGCGCGCAGCGCCTCGCCTTCAGCGAGGCCGTCTCGGCCGGCGACTGGACCCTGCTCGATGCGAGCAACCGCGCACACGTCATCGACGGACCTTGCCGGCTCGCGGCCAGCAATACGCAGATGCTGCTCGGCGCCGCGCTGGCCGGAGCCGGCATCGCCTATGGTCCGACCTTCGTGTTCGGCGAGCACCTCAGGCGCGGCGAACTGGTGGCGCTGCTGCCGGACTATCGCGCGACCGAGCTGGCGATTCAGGCGGTGTATCCGGGCGTGCGGCGCATACCGCTCAAGGTGCACCGGTTCGTCGATTATCTCGCGGAGACGTTTGGCGACGAACCGCCCTGGGATCGCAAGGCGAAGCCTTAGACGAGCGCTATCGAATGGCATGTGCCGGCCGCGGTTGAATGGAGTTGTCGCCTGGCCGACAATCTTACGGCGAGTCCGCGCGCATCATGAGGACTCTCTGGAGTTCACCAAACCCAACCAAGGAGCGTCGACATGGCTTCACCCTGTGTCAATGTCAAGAACGACGTGTCACCCGCCGAATGGGAGGCGCGCGTCAATCTGGCAGCTGCTTATCGCCTCACCGCGCTGTTCGGCTGGGACGATCTGGTGTTTACCCATATCTCGGCGCGTGTGCCCGGTCCGGAGCATCATTTCCTGATCAACCCGTACGGCATGATGTTCGAGGAAATCACGGCGTCCTCGCTGGTGAAGATCGACCTCGAGGGCCGCAAGGTCAGCGAATCGCCATACGACATCAATCCCGCTGGCTTCACGATCCACAGCGCCGTGCATGCAGCACGTGACGACGCGCACTGCGTGATGCACACCCATTCGATCAACGGCGTTGCCGTGTCGGCCCAGGAGGCGGGACTGTTGCCGCTCTCGCAGCAGTCGCTCGGGGTGTTGGCGTCGCTCGGTTACCACGACTACGAGGGCCTTGCCCTGAACGAAGCCGAAAAGCCGCGTCTGGTTCGAGACCTTGGCGACAAGACGTATCTGATGCTGCGTAATCACGGACTGCTGACCGTCGGCAGCACGCCGGCGGACGCCTTTGTCGCGATGTACTTCTTCGAGGCGGCCTGCATGATCCAGGTGCGCGCGCAGTCGGGCGGCGCAAAGCTGACGCCGATCGCGCAGCCCATT
Source organism: Paraburkholderia sp. BR10937 (assembly GCF_040965695.1). Classification (NCBI taxonomy): domain Bacteria; kingdom Pseudomonadati; phylum Pseudomonadota; class Betaproteobacteria; order Burkholderiales; family Burkholderiaceae; genus Paraburkholderia; species Paraburkholderia sp. BR10937. The sequence continues at coordinate 7,561 of NZ_JBFRCL010000038.1, read as the reverse complement.
CTCGACGGCTTCAGGCAGCAGATCGTGGCAGTGACGCGCGGCGTCATGCCAGGGGCGCTCGTCTGGCCCGGACTGCTGCGCCGGCTCGATCGAGCCTATCCGGGGTATGCGGATTGACGTTCGAGACGATCCGATCCGCGCTCGATTGACGGCATTGCGATGGGCCGGTTAGGCTCGGGCCATGCGCTCATCCAAAGTCGATCTGAATCTCTTCGTCGTGTTCGAGGCCGTCTATCGAACGCGCAACCTCACGCGCGCGGCGGAGTTGCTGTTCATCACGCAGCCCGCCGTGAGCAACGCGCTCGCGCGCATGCGCAAGGCGTTCGACGATCCGCTGTTCGTGAGCACGCCGGCCGGCATGATGCCCACGCCCGTCTCGGAGAACATCATTGGGCGCGTGCGCGATGCGCTGCAGTTGCTCGATTCGAGCACCCATGCCGGTGAACGCTTCGATCCGGCCTCGTCGCAGCGAACCTTCCGGCTCAGCATGAACGACCTGACCGAGACCATGCTGCTGCCTGCGCTGGAAGAGGTGCTGCAGCGTCTTGCACCAGGCATCCGCATCGAGAGCTACTTCACGACGCGCCGCGACGTTCCCGAAGCGCTGGCGAGCGGCGCGGTCCATCTGGCGATCGACGCGCCGCTGATCGACGATCCGTACCTCGAGCAGGAGCCGATGGGCCGCGACCGTTACGCGTGCATGCTGCGCCAGGACCATCCGTTCGCGAAGAAGAAACTGACGATCGACGACTACCTGCGCTTCGGCCATATCCATGTGTCGAGCCGCCGGCAGGGACCCGGTCTGGTCGATACCGAACTCAACAAGCTGGGACTCCGGCGCACCATCCAGACCCGCGTTCAGCACTATCTCGTCGCGCCCTTGATCGCGATGCGCACCGATCTCGCCCTGACTGCGCCGCTCATGTTGCTCAAGCGCTATGACGCACGCATCCTGGCGCTGCCGTTCGATCTCCCCGATCTCGAGACGCATGGCTACTGGCACCGCAGCGTCACGGCCGATCCGGCCCATCGCTGGCTGCGCGAGCAGATCGGCCGTCTGATGCGCAAGCAGAGACCGTAGGTGTCACGAATCGTTATGGCGCAGTATCACCAGAATAAATTTCCTGAATAGCGAGTGTCCCAGTATCGTTGCCGTCATGTTCAGATGAGGTTGGCATGGCGGAACTCTACCTGGTACGGCATGGGCAGGCGTCGTTCGGCGCCGGAAACTATGACGAGCTTTCAGCTCGCGGCGTCGCCCAGTCGCGCTGGCTGGGCGAATATTGCGCGCAGGCGGGGCTGACGTTCGATCGTGTCGTGACCGGCACGATGCGCCGGCACGCGCAGACCGCCGACGCCTTGCTCACCGCCATGGGCGGCGCGCCCGCGGAAATCGTGCAGGACGCGGATCTGAACGAGTACGACTTTCACGGCCTCTTTGCCGCGCTCGGCGAGAGCGGTCTGGCGCCCGGCCTGCTGGCCGAAGGCTCGATGAAGCACTTCTACAAGGGGCTCAAACAGGTCTTGCAGCTTTGGTCCGAAGACAAGCTGCCCGGGCGCGTTCCCGAGACATGGGGGCAGTTCCAGGCGCGCTGCGAGCGTGCACGCCTCGCCATTCAGCGCAGCGGCGGCAAGCGGATTCTGGTGGTGAGTTCAGGCGGACCGATCGCCGTGTTCACCCAGCAGGTTCTGCAGGCGCCGGCTGCTGCCGCCATCGCGCTCAACATGCAGATCCGCAACAGCAGCGTGAGCCAGTACGTCTTCAACGACAGCGCGATGTCGCTGGTCACCTTCAACACCCTGCCGCATCTCGAACCGGCCGAGAGGCGCGAACACGTCACCTATGGCTGACTCGAATCCGGATTCCCGCACCATGACGAATGCAAGTCTTCAGTTCGATGTCGATGCACTCACGCGCTATCTGGCCGCGCACGTGCCCGGCCTTCAGGGGCCCATGGTCGTCGAGAAGTTCGCTGGCGGACAGTCGAACCCCACATTTCTGCTCGAAGCGCAAAGCGGCCGCTATGTGCTGCGGCGTCAGCCGCCGGGCGAACTGCTCAAGTCCGCACATGCGGTGGACCGCGAATTCCGCGTGCTGAGCGCGCTCGGCGACACACCGGTTCCTGTCGCGCGGGCCTTGCATCTTTGCGAGGACCGCAAGGTGATCGGCAGCCTGTTCTACGTGATGAGCTTCGAAGAGGGCGAAATCTACTGGGACCCGTCGTTGCCAGCGTTGCCCGTTGAAGAGCGCGGCACTGTGTACGACGCGCTGATCGGCACGATGGCGGCCCTGCACGATGTGGATGTCGAGGCCGTTGGCCTCGCCGGCTACGGCCGCGCGGGCAACTACTTCTCACGGCAGATCGAAGTCTGGACGAAGCAATATCGCGCGGCGCAGACCGACGAACTCGACGCCATGGAAGCGCTGATCGCCTGGCTGCCCGCGCACTGTCCGGCCGAAGCGGGCAAGCCTTCGCTCGTGCATGGCGACTTTCGCATCGATAACCTGATCTTCCACCGCGGCACGCCGAAGGTTCGCGCCGTGCTCGACTGGGAACTCTCCACGCTCGGCAATCCGCTCGCCGACCTCGCGTACTTCTGCATGTGCCTGCGGCTGCCGCCCAAAGGCCATATCGGCGGTCTCGCGGGGCTGGACAGGGCAGCGCTTGGCGTGCCGGACGAGGCCGCGATCGTCGAGCGGTATTGCAGCATGAGGGGCATCGGGCCGATCGGGAACTGGAATTTTTACCTGGCGTTCAGCTTCTTCCGGCTGGCCGCCATCGCGCAGGGTGTGAAGAAACGTGCGCTGGGCGGCAACGCATCGCATGAGAAGGCGCGCCAGGTCGGTGAAATGGCCGGTGCGCTCGCGAAGATGGGCGTCGACGTCATCTGACGCCAGGCATTTGACGCGGACACTGCGACTATATTGAGGAGACAGTTGTGAGTACTGATTTGTTCGATCTGCACGGAAAGATTGCATTGGTCACTGGCGCGAGCCGTGGCATCGGCGAAGAGATCGCGAAGCTGCTCGCGCAACAGGGCGCCCACGTGATCGTGTCGAGCCGCAAGCTCGACGACTGCGAGACCGTGGCGCGCGGCATCCGGGAAGCGGGCGGCAGCGCCGAGGCGTATCCGTGCCACGTGGGCCGTCTCGACGACATTCAGGGCGTTTTTCAGCACATCCGCTCGAAACATGGCCGGCTGGACATCCTCGTGAACAACGCGGCGGCGAATCCGTATTTCGGCCACATTCTCGACACCGATCTGTCGTCATTCGAAAAAACGGTGGAGGTCAATCTGCGTGGCTACTTCTTCATGTCGGTCGAGGCGGGCAAGCTGATGCGCGAGCACGGCGGCGGTGCGATCGTCAACACGGCTTCCGTCAATGCGCTGCAGCCCGGCGACAAGCAGGGCATCTATTCGATCACGAAGGCCGCCGTGGTCAACATGACGCAGGCGTTTGCCAAGGAGTGCGGACCGTTCGGCATCCGCGTGAACGCGCTGCTGCCGGGCCTCACCAAGACGAAATTCGCCGGAGCCCTGTTCGAAGACCAGGCCGTGTACGAAAGCTGGATGACGAAGATTCCGCTGCGCCGCCATGCGGAGCCTCGCGAGATGGCCGGCACCGTGCTCTATCTCGTCTCCGACGCGGCGAGCTATACCAACGGCGAATGCATCGTCGTGGACGGCGGCCTGACGGTTTGACGATGGGAGCGGCGCGCATCGTGGACCCACGCGCCGCACATTCACCCCCGATTCAAGGAAGAGCGAGATGGACTTTGCCTATAGCCCGAAAGTCGAAGCGCTGTGCACGCAGTTGCGCGCGTTCATGGGCATGCATATCGTGCCGCGCATTCACCAATGGCACGAAGAAGTGAGCGCGGGGCAGTATCCCGTTTCCTTCATGGAGGACCTGAAGGAGAGGGCGCGTGCGGAAGGCCTCTGGAACCTGTTTCTGCCGCACCTGCGCGACGACGAGCCGGGCACGCGGCTGACCAATCTCGAGTACGCGCCGCTGGCCGAGATCATGGGGCGCGTGTCGTGGGCCTCCGAGGTGTTCAACTGCAACGCACCAGATACGGGCAACATGGAACTGCTCCATATGTTCGCGACGCCCGCGCAGCGCAAGAGGTGGCTCGAGCCGCTGCTCGACGGCAAGATCCGTTCGGCGTTCGCGATGACGGAGCCCGCAGTAGCGTCGTCGGACGCGACCAATATCACCTCGTCGATTCGACTCGACGGCGACGACTATGTGATCGACGGCCGCAAATGGTTCATCACGAACGCGGCGCACCCGAACTGCCAGTTGTTCATCGTCATGGGCAAGACGGACCCGGACGCGCCCGCGCACCGTCAGCAAAGCATGATTCTCGTGCCGCGCGATACGCCGGGCGTGACGATCATCCGCAATATCACGGTGGTCAACCACACGGCGCCCGAAGGCCACTGCGAGATCGAATTCAAGGGTGTGCGCGTGCCGCGCTCGAACCTGCTCGGTGAAGAAGGCGGCGGTTTCGCGCTCGCCCAGGCGCGTCTCGGACCGGGCCGCATTCACCATTGCATGCGTTCGATCGGCGCCGCCGAACTGGCACTCGAACTGATGATCGAGCGCGCACAGGCGCGCACGGCGTTCGGCAAGAAGCTCTATCAGCACGGCTCCGTGGGCGAGTGGATTGCGAAGTCGCGTATCGAAATCGATCAGGCAAGGCTCTTCGTGCTGAAGGCGGCCTGGATGATCGACAACGTGGGTGCGAAGGAGGCGCGCAAGGAAATCGCGATGATCAAGGCGCTCGTGCCGGGCGTGCACACCGCCGTATGCGAGCGCGCGATCCAGACCTTCGGCGCGATGGGGCTGAGCCCCGACACGCCGCTGGCGGACAGCTGGACCTGGGGGCGTGCATTAAAGTTCGCCGATGGCCCGGACGAGGTGCATCTCCAGAGCATCGCGCGTATGGAGATCAAGGCGCGGCCGTATGAGCCGGGCCGTGAGAGTCCTTATCTGATGCGTTAGCGAGAGGCTCGCGAGCGTGCAGGTTCGCGATCATGTGGATGCAGGTTGGCTGTCCCGTTCGATCGGCCAGTTCCCGCAAGGCTTGTGGCATGCGAGATACGCTGGCGGCCAGCGCCGCCGCATGAGGCACGGAATAAACCGGCTGGCGAACTGTTCTAATAAGCACCTGATACCTGGTCGCGACAGATGCTTTGAGTCCGACAACACCCGTGGAGACGTTCATGGCGACAAAAACGTGGAGCTTGTTTCGCTGGATTCCCAGGCAGCACGCACTCACCGCGGTGGAGGAAAAGCTCATGTCGCATAACGGGTCAGCGCTGTGGGTGTTTGATCTTGAACAGTCCTATCGGCCTGGGCAGGCAATTTCCGGTAACGCCTGGTTAGTGGCCTACGATCTCGACCGAACTGCCGAAACCAACATCAAGAATCGTCAGCATGTCGATTTTGAGTCGGAAGACTTCCGCGGGGAAGCCGCTCATCCCGCAGACATCATCGTCAAGGAAAACGAGAAGGGTGCCTATGGTATCGGGCGAATGCGCCAGAGCACCACGAAATTTCACGTTACCGCCCGGTTCGCCACGAAGAAGGAGGTCGCCAGGGCGCTCCGCCTGAAAGAGGTGGAAGTTGCCGATGGTTATCGTCCGGGCAGGACCTGGCCGACGTGAGCCTCCGGGAAGCTGTCGAAGCCACTACAGTGACGCGCCGTCAAGCCGGTACGGTTGATCACTGATCGCAACAGCGGCACTCCAGAGGTGGGTTCCCGAAAGCGGCATGGTGAGGATGACGACTGCCACGGCGACCAGCATCGCGACGACCACCGGGCGCGAACCGACCTTGTTGAGGATGCGGCCCGTCAGCAGGTTCGAACACGTTCCCGCCAGACCCCAGAGCACCAGGAGTCCGCGCAGCACGGACGCGTTGGCCAATGGCGCGATCGAACACCACGGAGAAGTACGTGAAAATGATGAAGGTGCCGATTTGTGCGAGCACCGTCGTGGCGAGCGTGAGCATGACATGGCCGTCGCCTGTTCCAGCGTTTGCCGAACGCCTGGAGTCGAGCCGACATTGGGATTCAGGAGCGTGCGAAGGAGACGGGCTATCCGTGCGCGTATATCAAGTACCTGCAGCACGGATTGCCCGCGCCGGGGCGAGACCCACTTCAGATTTTCAGTCGCGAAATCTTGGCGCCGGACAGCGACACGTCGCCCATCAATCCAGCGTTGGTCATCACAATGGCTTGAACCGGCGCGGTAGCCGTAGTCGTATCAATCTGGCCATTCGCTCCGACCTTCACCAGCGCAACCGATCCTTCGCCACCGACCGACCAGCCTTTCGAGTTGCGGAAGCTGTTAAGCGCATCGTGCGTCATGAACAGAAAGATGACAGCCTTGGATTGCGCACCTGCCTGCAAGCCGAATGAGGCCGCCGCCGTGCTGTAGTAGCCGGCAGTTTTCCCGCCTATCCGCAAAGCGCCCTGGCCGTATTCTCCCCCGGCGACGAAACCAGCCTTGATGACAGACGGGAATACGAGTACGCCATTCGCCTTGCCGACGAGTTCCTTTGAGCCACTGACTGTCTCGAACAGCCGCGACAGTGTTTCATTGACCTTCGCGTCGATTTCGTGGCGCTTTGCTGCATTGGACTCTGCGGCAACGGCCGCAGTCACCGGCGCCCAGAAACTGGTCAACGACAGTCCCGTGATCGTTAGCGTTGCGGCACCTGTCTTCAAAACAGAACGTCTGTGCATGATCACCTCCATCAAGGGTTAAGGTCGAATTCACACAGGAAAGTGAGGCGAGGATTGTGGCGCCGCAGGCGAAGCCTTTTCGTCTGGCGATACAGCTATCCAGATCGATTTGACCAGACCGGGCGCCTGGTGCGCGGTGGTGCCAACAATATTTGGCAGACTCGCGGGTTGCGCAATAGGACTTAGGTCCAATAGGGTGATGGCAGCCTTTTGCAGAGGCTGGTAAACGCACTCCCAGCATGCTTTGTAGCTCTTGCAGGCCACGTAAGGGTTAGGCCCGAGCCAAAGAACCGGTAGCGAGCCGCTCGCGCCAGGCAATCCAGCCGACGACAATCGATAGTGTCGCCGCGACAAGCGGCGCCACCGCGTGTTCGTATTCGCCGTGCACTGCGACGGTTGCCAGCGCAGCCAACATCACGGTGCAGCCGAGCGCCGCGCCCCACAGCCTCGTCCGTGCTCGCGCGAGCAGAAGGGCCGTCATGAGTTCCAGCGAACCAGTCACGAAATGGAACCAGTGCGGATATCCCCACTTCAGGTATTCCTCAAAGATGGATCGCGGGGCGACGATGTTGCTGAGCGATCCGACGACGAAAAAAGCGGCAAGAACCAAAGGTAATATCTGGTGCCAGGAAATCTTGGACATGCGTTCTACCTTCTCTGTTGAGTGCGCAGCGGAGGACTGATATGACTTCACGAGTCAATGGGGATCGGTTTTCTGCTTCTCGAGTACATGTCATGTGAATTTCCTGAGGGCGACGTAGCAGTAAATCTCGACGGTCGATCACACTGATATTCGCGGGTTG